>WFMM01000127.1 GCA_015484595.1 Nitrospirota bacterium
CCTTTGAAACCCCAAAATAAGGAATTAAATTTTTCATTAGTGGGGAGTTTGAGGGGCAGAGCCCCTCAAAGGGGGTAACACCCCCTTTGCAACCCCCATTATTATGGAATTAAATTTAACCATATTGGGGAGTTTGAGGGGCGGAGCCCCTCAAAGTTCTCGAAAAAATTATCAATAAAATCTTAAAGTTAGAGCCTGCTGAACAGACTCTAACTTAGATTTGGAGGTTTCATGGCACATCCTAAGTTATTGACCTTTATACTTGCAGGTGGAAAGGGAGAGAGGCTTTTTCCGCTTACATCCTTCCGTTCAAAACCAGCAGTGCCCTTTGGTGGCCGATACAGGATAGTTGATTTTGTGCTCAGTAACTTCATTAACTCCCAGATATACTCCATCTATCTGTTGGTGCAGTACAAGTCTCAATCACTTATAGAGCATATTCGAAAACACTGGGTTCTATCGCCAATCGTAAGGGACCACTTTATCGCAGTTGTGCCACCACAGATGAGGATGGGGCCTGAGTGGTTTCAGGGCACGGCAGATGCGGTCTTCCAGAACATAAATCTCATACAGCAGCAAAACCCTGAACTGGTAATAATCTTTGGTGCAGACCATATTTACCGGATGGATATCCGCCAGATGATCGATTTTCACCTTGAAAAACAGGCTGATGTAACCGTTGCTGCACGGCCTGTGCCGATTGAGGAGGCATCGGCCTTTGGCGTTATACAGACTGATAGTGAGCATCGAATAATTGGTTTTCAGGAAAAACCAAAAAACCCAACCCCAATGCCTGACAATCCATCAATGGCCTATGTCTCAATGGGTAATTACATCTTTTCAAGCAGGGTGCTTATAAATGCCCTGATAGAGGCTCAGAGGAAGAAACAGCACGACTTTGGTGCGCACATCCTGCCCGACCTCGTAGAAACTGGAAAACTGTTTGCCTACGACTTTTCAAAAAACATAATACCTGGTATGAAGGATTACGAGGAGAGGGGATACTGGAGGGATGTCGGAACCATTAAGGCCTATTTTGATGCCCACCGAGACATGCTTGGTGAAAAACCCCTTTTTGAGCTTGACAACCCTGAGTGGCCTATCTATCCTTCAGGACAGAAGGCACCGGCATCAAAGATAATAAACGCAGAGATCGTAAATAGCCTAATTGCAGAAGGTGTCACCATTAAAAAAGCAAAGATTAAAAACTCGGTTATCAGGACCGGCGTGGTTATTGAGGACGATGTGGTAGTGGAAGATGCGATAATTATGAACAATACGATTATCAGGAAAGGCTCCCATCTAAGAAATGTCATAGTAGATAAGATGAATGTCATAAAAGAGGGCTCAAGGATTGGCTACGACCCTGATGATGAGCGGTTTGGCCTTTATATTGACAGCTCTGGTATAAGGGTTATACCAAGGGAGGGATGGAAGGAATAAAAAGGGGCAGACACAGAGGAGCCTGCCCCTATAAGTTACTTAAACTTTTTAAAGACCTTCTCAGGAAGTGCCACTGCTGATGTAATGTCAGCACCCTGATTGTTCTGGTTGTCGTAGGCAGAGATTACTATCTTGTAGGCGCCAGGTTTTGAAAGCCTGAAGCTGCCCTCAAAGTTGCCAATCTTTCCAGTGAACTCAAGAGGAATTTCACCAATCCTTTTTCCACCGTGATAGATTGTTGCGGATACACTATAGTTTTTGTAATTCCATATCCTGTTCTTGCCAATAGGACAGCCACACATAGGTGAAACATGGGCACCTATGGTGATGGTATCACCTGCCTTTTCAATGGAATGGGGAACAGGTGAGTAGGCCTGAACTATAAGACCGTAAAAATCAAACACTACACCATCGCCAACGATATCTCTTCCTGGAAGCAACCAGATGGTCTTTGTCTCCCTGTGCATATCAACACCAGCGGTAAGCGGACCCATAACCTCTATCAGCAGCTTCCTGGGTTCGTTAATGTCAAGCGATGTTACAAAGGAAGCAGTGTACTTATCAGAAATGGTCTCACCCCTCTTAACAGGTGCAAACATGAGTTTCTTTGTGTTTCCTGTGCCACCTTCGATACTGCCTTCAGAAAGCACATCACCTGTGAAGAAGTCCTTAATGACCACCTTTACACCACCTACACCGCTTCCTACAAACTTGGCATCATGTGCCCTGACCCTTACGGTCAACTTTGTCGGCACAGCAAAGACCAGTGATGCAAACATAAAAACCATAAATGTAGCCAGAACAATGCTTCTCTTTAACATACCCACACCTCCTTGTTTATTTAGAGCCTGTTTAGCAGATTCTAACGTAGTGATTTTAAACTATATATTTCCTGTTTCAAAGTCCTTCGATAGAGCTTTTAAAGACGAAGCCCCTCAAAGGGGGTGAAACCCCCTTTGAGGTACCGTGTAACCCCAAACAACTTCTATTTTATTACAAACTACTCATATAGTAATTTATCTTAAAGAGCCATCTTTTTTCAACAGGGCAAACAAAAAGGGGCCCTTTATAATACATAAATTAAGAAACCAGAAATTGGGCCCCTTTGTTTCTGATAATTCTATGACTACGGGATGGTATTATTTCTTTTTGCCGCCCACAGCCTCCTTTAACCCTTTACCAGGTTTGAATTTGGGAACCTTTCTTGCCTTGATCTTGATGGTCTCTCCTGTCTGTGGATTTCTCCCCTTCCTTGCCTTCTGCTTTGTTACAGAAAAGGTTCCAAAACCAATAAGTGTGACGGTGTCGCCCTTTTTCAGCGCCTTTGTGATGGTGTCGAACACTGCATTAACAGCCTTGGTTGCCTCCGCCTTTGATGAGCCCGTGGCAGAAGCCACACTCTCGATAAGCTCTGCTTTGTTCATAGGCATCCTCCTTTGTAGTTTTTTTATTACTGAAAATTTTACATATTTTTAAAAAATAATGCAATAATTTTTTTCCTAAGACCACCGTTTTCAAGGGGTTTGGATATTTTTGTCTCCGGATCTGTTAAAATATGGGTATGCTGAGAGATATAAAACCCCTTTTACCTGAACTTATTGAAACGGCTAAAAGGGCAGGAAAAGAAATCCTTGAGGTCTATGAAAAGGAAATCTCTGTCCAGTACAAAGACGACAGAAGCCCTCTTACCGAAGCTGACAGACGCTCGCATCGTGTAATTACTAAGGGGCTTAAGAGCCTGACACCTGATGTGCCAGTGCTTAGCGAGGAGGGCTCAGGTATTGATTATACTGAAAGGAGCCAGTGGCAGGAGTTCTGGCTCGTTGACCCCCTTGATGGTACAAAGGAGTTTATTAAACGAAACGGAGAATTCACCATAAACATAGCCCTTATCAGGAATCAAAAACCGGTATTTGGGCTCATCTTAATTCCTGTAAAAGAAGTGATTTACTATGGCGGTCCTTTAGTTGGTGGGCTATATAAGTGTAGCACCAGGGAGGATGTAAAGGATTATCTTTCAGAGCACTACAGGGTAAAGTCAGAGGGAAATAAAAGAAGCAAGGCTATTACTGTTGTAGGAAGCCGCTCACACGGTTCAGAAAGGCTCACTACCTTTGTTGAAAAACTGAAGAGCCGTTACAAAGACCTCAACTTTGTAAGTGCTGGAAGTGCCCTTAAGTTCTGTCTCGTTGCAGAGGGAAGGGCTGACCTTTATCCACGATTCGGCCCAACCATGGAGTGGGACACAGGAGCAGGGCATGCACTGCTTTTAAGTGCTGGCTCAACCATTCTAAGGGCTGACACGCTTACAGAGCTTACATACAACAAGGAATCACTTAGAAACCCTGACTTCATAGTGATCGGGAAGGCTCTGTCAGAGGACATCATCTCCTTCTTTCACGAATAAAGACCCTTACAGGGGTTCCCTTAAAACCAAAAAGCTCCCTTAATCGCTTCTCAATGTAGCGTAAGTGTTCTTTTTTAAAGGCATCAGGGTAATTCACGAAAAACACAAAACCCGGTGGGGCTGTTTCTGTCTGTGTGGCATAGAGTATCTTTACCCTCCTTCCCCTGTGAGAGGGGAGGTTTTCAGATATGGCTTCCCTGAGTCTGTTAAGCTCTGAGGTGGGAATTCGCTTGTTACGCTCCTTAAGGATCTCATCCACAAGAGGAAACAGCTTGGTGGTCCTTTTTCTGCTAAGGCCTGATATGGTGAGTATGGGGGCGTAGTTTATGAAGTTAAGCTTCCACTGAAACTCCCTTTTTAGTTCCTTTAGCCTTTTTTCGGGCTCCTCAACGAGGTCCCACTTATTGAAGGCCACGATGATGCCCTTTCCATAACGGTCTATCAGGCTTGCTATCTTCTGGTCCTGCTCTGTAATGCCCTCCAGGGCATCTATCAAAAGCACCACCACATCAGCCCTGTCAATGGACCTTATAGCCCTTACCACCATGTAACGCTCAAGACTGTAAGAGACCTTTGACTTCCTTCTTAACCCTGCAGTATCCACTAAGATGTATCTTCTGCCGTAATACCTGCATACCGTGTCAACAGCATCACGGGTGGTGCCTGGGGTGTCACTAACGATCATCCTTTCTTTGCCTGTAAGGGCATTAACCAGGGTGGACTTGCCCACATTTGGCTTTCCCACAATGGCAATCTTTGGAAGCTCCTCTTCCTGTTCGGACAGCTCAGGCATCTCGGGAAGCATGCTCACTAAAAGATCCATAAATTCACTGAAGCCATAACCAGTGGCTGCTGAAAGTGCCACCAGGTTTTCTACCCCGAGAGAATAAAACTCATATAGCAGCTCCTCCCTGCTTGGGCCATCTATCTTGTTAACAGCATATATTACGGGCTTTCTGTAGGGCCTTATCAGTTCAACCACCTCTCTGTCAAGCTCTGTAACACCCTCCCGGCCATCAAAAAGAAGCACTATCAGGTCTGCCTCCTCCACGGCAAACAGGGATTGTTCCCTGGTCTGAGCCACTATCTCATCTTCTGGCTCAGGATAGATCCCACCTGTGTCAATCACTATGAATTCTCTGTCTTCCCAGCTTGCTTCTCTGTAAATTCTGTCTCTCGTAACACCAGGGATGTCCTCTACAATGGCCTCCCTTGCCCTAAGGATGCGGTTAAAGAGGGTTGATTTTCCTACATTGGGTCTTCCGATTATAGCAACCACAGGCTTTCTCATAGAATTTAATTATAACAAACTTAATGTGTTACAGATTTAGATTTAAATATAAAACAGGCATATACTGTGTTAAATTCATCACAAATTGCGTGAAATAACGCATATAAAATTAAAAGTTTAGACAAAGAGCCTGATTTTAGAGCTATTTAAGCAGTTTTTATCAGGCATAGGTTTTGCATTTCAAGCCACAAGGAGTATAGCACCTATGCCACTTAAGACGAAAATAATAACAATAATCTGTATCGTTGTCCTGTTTACCCTTGGCATATCAACTGTTATTATCGTAAGGGTGCAACAGAAGAAGCTTTTGGAGGGAAAGCTCAAGGATGCCATATTGATAAGCTCACTTATAGAAAGAAGCATCACCTCTGCAATGAAGAGGGGCCGGAGCAGCGAAGTGCAGAGTATCCTTGAAAATATAGGACAGGACAGAGAGATAAGGGCCCTCAGAATCCTCTCCAAGGATGGCATGATACTTAAGTCGAACAAACCGAATGAGATAGGCACTCGCTCAAAGGAGTTTCTATCCTTTGGCAGGGAAAACTTAAAGAAGCCCTTTATGTTAAAAGGACAGATCTACAACTACAGGGTCATCAAAAATCAAAGGGCCTGCTATGGATGCCACGGCAGTTCAGAAAACATAAACGGCATAATCGAGGTAAGCCTTGATGTGTCAAAATACGCAGCCACGGTCTCCTCTTTAAAAAGGTTGTTCTTTATAGTCAATATCTTTGCTGTAGTTATAATTGCAGGGGTGCTGAGTTTTATGCTTTCTTCCTTCGTGCTCCGTCCTATTGGAAGATTGCTTGAAACCATGAAAAAGGTGGAAAAGGGAAACTGGAATGCAAGGGCAAGCATTCGCAGTGAAGATGAGTTAGGAATCCTTGCGTTTTCTTTTAACAGCATGGTCTCGAAGTTAAAGACACTTCATGAAGAAACACTAAAAAAGGAGATTGAGCTATCAAGGGTTAAGTCCGATTTAAAGAATAAGCAACAACTTGAGATGTTAAACAGCCAGCTCCAATACAAGCTCAAAGAACTGGATACAGCTAACAAGGCAATTATGGTTTTATCTAAAGAGATAAAGAACAAAAACAAACAGCTTACAAACATGGTTGAAAGGCTTAAAAAGATTAACGAGATTGGCAGGATGCTTAACAGCATTGTAGAGTCTGAAGAACTTGTAAAGCTCATAATCAAAACCACTGCAGAACTACTCAATGTCCACAAGGGCGCAATCCATATAAACGATGAAAGACAGAACAAACTGACCCTTAAATATCAAAGAGGTAAGGGGGTAAAGAGCTTCAAGGATATTACCATTGAGTTCAGAGAGATGTATGTTGACCTTATGAACAAAGGACGCCCAATGCTGATAAGACAAAACGGCGGTAAGGAGATTCAGGCAATGGCTGTGCCGCTTAAGATGAGAGGCAAGGTCGTAGGTGCCATATATGTGGAACAGAAGGCAGACGGTGGTAACTTTTCTGAGGATGAGCTTGAGATACTCTCAACCCTTTCAAATCAGGTAATGGCTGCGATAGAGAATGCCTGGCTATATGAAAAGTTAAAGAGCAACTACTTTGCAACCATTCAGGCACTGGTTAATGCACTTGAAGCAAACGACCGTTACACAAAGGGGCACTCCGAGAGGGTAAGAGTGCTTGCAACCGAGCTTGGGAAAAAGATTGGTCTTGAATACAAAGAGATCGAGGTGCTTGAGCACGCTGCTATTCTGCACGACATAGGTAAGATTGGCATTGACTCAAGCATATTGAAAAAAGACGGAGAACTCACCACGGCAGAATACAGCCTTATAAAGGCCCACCCACTGATAGGTGAAGAAATCCTTGGCCCTGTTGATACCCTTGACGCAGTCAGGACAACCATCATACAGCACCACGAACGATACGACGGAAAGGGTTATCCCTACGGGCTTGCAGGTGAGGAGATCTCTCTAAAGGCAAGGATACTTTCTGTGGTTGATACCTTTGATGCCATGCTTACAGACCGTCCTTACAGGAGAGCGCTACCTTACCCAAAGGTTATTTCTGAACTTAGAGCCGGTGCAGGCACCCAGTTTGACCCGTTCGTGGTTGAGAGCTTTATAGAGATGCTTAACAGTAGAGGCGATGCCTTCTTACACGAGGTGGGTTATAGCCTTACCCTTACCTACGAAAATTAAAGATACCCTGCTGCAAGAACGCAGAGTATCTTCGATATGTAAGGAAATTCTGTTTCATTATACTCGCTCACTGAGCATATCAGTCTCTTACCTCAAATATAAAATCTATCTCAACAGGTGCATTAAGGGGAAGCACGCTTACCCCCACCGCAACACGGGTATGCACACCAGAGTCACCAAAAATATCTTTTAACAAATCTGAGGCAGCATTTAGAACCTTTGGCTGTTCATAAAAGTCAGTTGATGATGCAACATAGCCGTTTACCCGTACGCATCGTTTAATTCTGTCAAGTCCAATGGCACTTTCCAAAACAGAAAGGGCATTTAAAACCACCTGACGGGCTGACTCCTGTGCCTCCTCTAAAGAAACTGTAGCCTCCACTTTACCTTCCTTTAGTAGTTTCCCCTCTTTGAAAGGAAGAATTCCGCTTAAAAAGGCAAATCCTCCAGAAACGACACAGGCAGCATAGGAGCCAACAGGAGTTACGGGTTCAGGCAGCTCTATTCCAAGCTCTTTGATTCTCTCGTAAACATCCATGAATTATATTTTAGCCTATCAGGTATTCTTTTCTCCATTTCCTGAAACCACTGGTTCGTGAAAGTAAGACGGCTCAGCAGAAGATCTCCCGACAGGCACATCAGGTGAATTACGGTTTGTCTTTTGACTTGAGGTATTGGTTACTATTTTGTCTGGCAGTGATGCTTCTTTAAAATTGAACCACTGCACCAGGTCTTTCAGTTCGTAAGAGAGCCTCCTTAGCTCTTCCATGGCCACATTTATCTGCTCAACAGCATCCCTTGAAGACATGGAGATGGAGCTAATGTTTTCAAGATTTGAGGTTATCTGCTCTGTTGCAGCAGACTGTTCTTCAATTGAGGTTGCAATGGATTCCACCCTTTCGTAGCAGTCTGTTGAGGATCTGATTATCCGTTCTATAGCCTCCTTAATAGAATCTGAAAGTTCCACTCCCTCCTTTATCTTTTCGGACCCCTGTCTCATCTGCTCTGTAGAAATCTCTACATCCTTTTGAATATTCGCGATCATCTTGGATATCCTGTTAGTTGCATCTGCTGTGCGTTCAGCGAGCTTTCTTACCTCGTCAGCCACCACTGCAAAGCCCTTACCCTTTTCACCTGCCCTTGCTGCTTCTATCGCTGCATTCAGGGCAAGAAGGTTCGTCTGCTCTGCTATGTCATTAATAACCTGAGTAATCTCTCCGATGTTTTTTGAACTTTCCTGTAAAACCTCAATTGTGGAAGATAGGTTTTCTATCTTTTCCATAATCTGATTAAAGGTGCTTACAGTAAGGGATATGACCTCTTTGCCCTTTTTTGCCTCCTCAAGGGATGCCCTTGCAGCCTCAGAGGCACTGTTTGCGTTTTCTGCCACGCCACTTATGCTCTGTGCAATCTCTGTGCTTGCTGCAGCTACCTGCTCTATCTGACTGGCCTGGTCTTCAATGCCAGAATATATCTGAGCTGTGGAGGCTGATGTTTGCTCAGTGTTGCTTGATATCAACATTGCACTGTCATTGATGCGGCTTGCCATGTGTGAAAGTTTCTCAACCATCTTGTTAAAATCCTCTGTCATCTCACCAAACTCATCTTTGCTGAGTTTTTTCGCCCTCCAGGTAAGATCTCCACTGGCAACCCTCTCTATACCTGTCTTTATCTCTTTTACACTTGCAAGTATCTTTTTAACTATCATAAAGGCATACCCTATTGCAATCAACACGCCTACAATGGTTATGACAAATATGATTGTCTTTACTCTGTTAGCCTTATGGTCTAATACACCCATCAGGATTTCATAATCCTTCTCAGCATCATCTTTCATCTTTATAAATGCAGCCATCAAAGGACGGTCAACCCCTTTTACTGCACGATCGAGTCCTTTTATGTCGGCGATACTCTTTTTTGCTTCATCAAGCCTTGGCATACTCTTTTCGTATTCTGCAAGCCTTATCTTTGCCTCCTGCAGGAATTTCCTGTCAGTTTCATCAGATGCCTCTTTTTCATACTCCGAAAGTGCCCTTTTAATGTTGTTTACATGCTCAAACCACGCCTCTCTGTACTTTTGTTTATCCCTTAAAAGGTAGTTCTTATATTCGTGTATGGCATACTGAAGCTCCATTGCAGCAGTCAGGGCAGCCCTTTCCTTTGCCTGAACATGCTCACCAAGGTAATCGTATTGATTTAATAGGTAATCCATACTGTAAAAAGACAAAAAAGCAACTATCACAAACACTACCGACAACCCGCCCACCAAGAGACCAAATCTCATTGATAGTTTTAGTTTCATGATAGCCCTCCTTTTTATGCTATCGAGCCTGTTCAACAGGCTCAAGTTATTGATATTAATTAAAAATTTCCTATTTCAAAAATCTTTTAGCAATGCCCCTTTGAGGGGGCTTCGCCCCCTCAAACTCCCCAATTTGGTTAAAAAATTTTCATTAATTTGGGGTTGCAAAGGGGCAGAGCCCCTTTGAGGCGGCGTTGCCCCCTAAAACTCCCCAAATAAGGTTAAATTTTTATTATTTTGGGGGTTTCAAAGGGGGTGTAACCCCCTTTGAGGCGGCGTTGCCCCCAGTGTAAAACCCTTGATTTTCTTGAACAGCCTCATGCTATTCCTTCCATCATAGATTCGATACTATTATCGGATATTTTCGGGAAATCTTTAAGCAGTTTACCCTGAGGGGTGAGCCGGAGAAGTATAAATTAGCTTACATGACAGGTTGAGATCAGGTGCGATACTCGGCGTTTATACGGATGTACTCCTCTGTGAGGTCACAGGTATATACCCGGTGAGAGTGTCTTCCCATGCCAAGTGAAACCCTTATCAGGACCTCCTTCTTTTGTGACATGCTCTTCTGGGCAAGGGAGTCATTGCCGGCTGACAGGCCATTTTTTACGATTTCAATGCCGTTTATGCTTATAGAGGTTCTTTCTTGCTTCATGCTTGCACCTGAACGACCAAGGGCTGCCATGATTCTGCCCCAGTTTGCATCTCTTCCGTAAACTGCAGTCTTTACAAGTGGAGAGTTTGCCACAGAAAGGGCAGCTACCTTTGCATCCCTTCTGGTCTTTGCACCTTCAACCACTATGGTAATCAGACGGGTGGCTCCCTCACCATCGGATGCAATTATCCTTGCAAGTGCATCCATCACCTCGTAAAGGGCATCCCTGAATGCCCTGTAGTACTTCTTTGAAATGATGGTTCCCTGTTTTGCACCATTTGCCATGACGAGCACCGTATCGTTTGTGCTCATATCGCCATCAACGGTTATGGAGTTAAAGGTATCCTCCACCACCTCCCTGAGTGCTCCCTTCAGGGCATCCTGTGACACAGGGGCGTCGGTCAATATAAAGGAAAGCATGGTGGCCATGGCAGGGGCAATCATGCCAGCGCCTTTTGCCACACCGGTAAGGGTAAAGCTTTCCCCTCCAGCGGTGAAGACCCTGCTGTAGAGCTTTTCAAAGGTATCGGTGGTCATGATGGCCCTGGCTACATCGGGTAGTCTGTCTCTGCTTAGGTTTTCTATCAGTTCAGAAAGGGCAGCACTCATCCTTTCAACAGGAAGTGGTGTGCCAATAACCCCGGTGGAAGCAAGCAGTATCTCATTTTCGGAAAGACTTAGTCTCCTGGAAAGCTCACCTGATAGTAAAAGGGCATCTTTAAAACCCCTTTCACCTGTGCAGGCATTGGCATTTCCACTGTTGACCAGTATGGCACGGGCAGTGCCCTTACGAAGGCGTCTTTTGGTGATTACCACAGGTGCAGCCTTTACGAGGTTCTTGGTAAAAACACCAGCAACCTGAGCAGGTCTTTCTGAAAGTATAAGCCCCATGTCGTAACGGCCCTCGTACTTGATCCCTGCCTTTGCTACAGAAAACAGATACCCCTCTGGTATCTTCAGCTCAGTCCTTTTTAAAGGCATCTGGTAAGAGCTCCTTTATGGTGTACTTCTTTATACCCCTTTTACCTGCCAGATAGATCTCTGCCTCGGGTGCAAACTCTGCAATAAGCTGACGGCAGGCGCCACAGGGTGGACAGTAATCCCCCTTTGAAGACTTAATCATAATGGCCTTTATGTTTTTCTTCCCCTCTGATATTGCCTTGACTATGGCAACCTTCTCTGCACAGATACTGAGCATAAGAGAGGGGTTTTCAATATTGCACCCTGTTAACACAGTGCCATCATCGGCAAGTAAAGAGGCTCCCACCTTGAACCTCGAATAGGGTGCCACTGCCCTCTTTAATGCCTCTGAAGAGGCCTCAAGCAGTTGCTCAACTATCCTCTTTCTGTAAGTCATATCAGTAGTAAAGTATATCCAGAAGGTCGCTGTAGTCCTGCTCAACGGCAGGGTCTGTTGCCTTTAGTTTCATCTGTTTGAAAAACTCCTCTGCCCTGTCTCTGTTTCCACGGATTGCGGGGTCCAGCTTGATGGCCTGCTCAAGTGCATCTGCTGCATCACCGTATCGTTTTAGCATGTTGTAACTCAATGCCAACCCATAGTAAGGCAGATGAAACTCCGGTCTTCTTGCAATGGCTGACTTGTATGCCCTAAGGGCCTTTTCGTATTGTCCCTGTCTGTAGTAAACAGTTCCAAGGTTGTAGTAGGGTTTTTCAGGGTTAAGATAAAAGGGGTTTTTAAGCGCCAGTTTAAACTGCTCAATTGCCTTCTGCCATAAAGCCATGCTTTGGTAAACCACCCCAAGCGCATTGTGTGCCTCTGAGTAGTCCGGGTCAAGCTCTATTGCCTTTTTAAGCATCTCCTCAGCCTTTTCTTTGTTGTCAAACCTTCTGTAGATAAGCCCCAGTAAGTAGTAGGCCCTCTTTTCCAGCGGGTTTATCTTAATGGTCTTTTGCAGCTCTACAAAGGCATCCTGGACCTTTCCAGACTGCACATAGGAAAGGGCAAGCTGATAATGTGCCTCTGCCTCCCTGTTCATTGAGGCTTTGTCAGTGGAGGCACAGCCTGAAAGGATGAATAAAAACAGTAAAAGGCCTGTGTATAGGGCTTTCCTGCTCAACTTGAAAGCTGCACCCTTTTTTCCTTAAGAAGGTTTATTATCTTTTCAAAGGACTCCTGAAACAGCTTTACACCCTCTCTTTCAAGCTCCTCTGTAACCTCCTTTATGCTTATGCCAAGGGCCTCCACATCCCTTATAACCGCCTTTGCACCTTCAATGTCCCTGTCGATAGTCCTATCTACCTTGCCGTGGTCTTTAAAGGCCTTCCATGTGGCATCAGGCATGGTGTTTACCGTGCCAGGCCCTATAAGCTCCTGAACATAGAGTATGTCGCTGTACTGGGGGTTTTTCGTGCTGGTGCTTCCAAATAGCAGCCTTTGAATCCTTGCCCCCTTTATTTTAAGCCTGAAGAAGGTATCCGATGCAAAGTCGTTTTTGAAGACGTCGTAGGCTATCTGGGCATTGGCAACAGCGGTCTTTCCCTTAAGAGAAAGTGCCCTGTTTTTTGTTTCCTCATCTGTAGCACTTTGGGCAATTTCGTCGAGTTTTTTATCAACCAGTGTGTCAACCCTGCTTACAAAGAAACTCGCCACCGAGGCAACCCCTGAAATGGGCTTTTCATCAATGAGTCTTTTGTTTAGTCCGTTAAGATAGGCCCTTATAACCTCATCATAACGCTCAACGGAAAACAGAAGCGTGACATTTACATTTACTCCCTGACGGATTAGTTCCTCAATGGCTGGCAACCCCTCTCTGGTTGCTGGCACCTTTATCATAAGGTTTGGACGATTTATCCTTTCAAAAAGCTCCTTTGCCTCCCTGATGGTGCTTTCTGTATCGTAGGCAAGGTTTGGGTCAACCTCAATGCTTACATAACCATCGTCCCCCTCTGTCTCTTTATACACAGAAAGAAGCATGTCGCAGGCATCCGTTATGTCTTTAATGGCAAGCTCAAAAAAGAGCTCCTTTTCTGTGATATCGGGTTTTTCGGTGAGTATCTCCCTTATCTGTTCATCATAGGTGCTGCCAGAACTTATGGCCTTCTGAAATATGGATGGATTGGAAGTTACCCCTCTTAGCCCCTCCTCCCGTATCATCCTTTGCAGCTCGCCTGATTGCAGTATCTCCCTGCTTATGTTGTCATACCAGAAACTCTGTCCATA
>WFMM01000128.1 GCA_015484595.1 Nitrospirota bacterium
CCCTTCAGGCCTGTGGTATTGAAGCAGACACAGATATAAGTTATGCCCGATTCATTGAAGCAGAGGAGGCTGACCCTTTCAAGATTGAAGAAGACAAGGATACCTACGGCCGGCAGGTTGGGGACCGACGCATTGGTGTGGTATGGCATACACAGGGCTCAGGAAAGAGCCTGTCCATGCTGTTTTATGCCAGTAAAGTGATCCGACATCCTGAAATGGAAAACCCCACGATTGTGGTTATTACTGACCGCAATGATCTTGACAATCAACTCTTTGCCACCTTTGCATCTAACCGACAACTTTTGCGCCAGACACCCGTGCAGGCAGAAAATCGGGCACATCTTCGAGAATTGTTACAGGTGGCCTCTGGAGGGGTGATTTTTACTACCATCCAGAAGTTTTTACCAGAGAAAAAGGGCGATACCTACCCTTTGCTATCCGAAAGACGTAACATTGTGGTGATTGCAGATGAGGCACATCGGAGCCAGTATGACTTTATTGATGGCTTTGCCCGACACATCCGTGATGCCCTTCCAAATGCCTCATTTATAGGCTTTACAGGCACACCCATTGAAAAGGCAGACAGAAACACCCGAGCGGTCTTTGGAGACTACATCTCTATCTATGACATCCAGCGAGCAGTGGAAGATGGCGCCACGGTGCCCATTTACTATGAAAGCAGACTGGCAAAGATAGAACTTGATGAGTCTGAAAAGCCCAGGCTTGATGAGGAATTTGAGGAGATTACTGAGGCCGAGGAAGAAGAACTGAGCAAGCAAAAACTCAAGAGTAAATGGGCGTCCCTGGAAGCGCTGGTTGGAGCAGAAAAACGTATCAATCTGGTGGCAAAGGACCTTGTTGAACACTTTGAGCGCAGGCAGGAAGCACTTTTTGGCAAAGCAATGATTGTTTGCATGAGCCGCCGTATCTGTGTGGAGATGTACAAGGCCATAACACGGCTTCGTCCTGAATGGCACAGTGATGACGACATGAAAGGAAAGATTAAGGTAGTGATGACAGGTTCGGCGTCAGACCCAAAGGAGTGGCAGGTGCATATCCGAAACAAAGCAGCCCGGGATGCTTTAGCAAGGCGGTTTAAAGATCCAGATGATGAACTACAAATCGTTATTGTGCGTGATATGTGGCTTACGGGTTTTGATGTGCCCTGTTTACATACACTTTATGTTGATAAACCCATGAGTGGACACAATCTGATGCAGGCCATTGCCCGAGTGAACAGGGTATTTAGGGACAAGCCAGGCGGATTGGTGGTTGACTATCTTGGATTGGCTGACTCACTGAAACGGGCTCTTGCTACTTATGCTGAAAGCGGTGGAAGAGGCAGAGCTGCCATTGACCAGGCCGAAGCAGTAGCGATTATGAAAGAAAAATATGAGGTTGTGCGTGGAATACTGCACGGATTTGATTATCTGCCTTTACTGTCAGCAGAGACGGCAGAACGCATGCAGGGAATAGCTGAAGCCATGGAATTTATTTTAAGTCAGGAAGATGGTAAAAAGAGGTTCCTGCAGGCTGTTACGGCACTTTCCAAGGCATTTGCACTGGCTGTGCCTCACGAGGAGGCACTAACTATACGAGATGAAGTTGGCCTCTTTCAGGAAATTCGCTCGGCCTTGATTAAGGCTACTGAAAGTAGCAGAGAGCGTTCACCTGAGGAAATTGAGGCTGCTGTTCAGCAACTTGTTTCCCGGGCGGTCTCGGGTACAGAGATTGTGGATATATTCGCTGCCGCTGGACTGAACAAACCGGATATATCAATTCTATCAGATGAATTTTTAGAGGAAGTGCGACAGCTCCCCCAGAAAAATTTGGCACTGGAGACCCTCAAGAAATTGATCAAGGATGAAATCAAGGTTCGTTTGCGTAAAAATGTAGTTCAATCTAAAGCTTTTTCGGAGATGCTTGAGGAGGCAGTGAGGAAATATCATAACCGCGCCATTGCTGCTGCTGAGGTGATTGAGGAGTTAATCAAACTGGCAAAGGAGTTGCGTGAAGCTGAGAGGAGAGGCGAAAAACTTGGCCTTAGTGAGGATGAAGCAGCTTTTTATGATGCACTGGCTGCTAATGAGAGTGCTGTTCAGGTCCTGGGGGACGAGACCCTGAAGAAGATAGCTCAGGAACTGGTGGAGAAGGTGCGAAGCAGTGTAACAGTGGATTGGAATAAACGGGAAAATGCCCGTGCTCAGATTCGTATCATGGTAAAGCGTATTCTCAGGAAATACGGTTATCCACCAGACAAGCAGGAACGGGCAACAGAACTGGTGCTTGAGCAGACAGAGGTGCTATGTCAGGATTGGGTTTAATACTCATTCTTGGTGGGACAACAGAGGCTTACAGGGTGGCTGAGGAGCTCACGAGACAGGGAAGGGAGTTTCTCCTGAGCACTGCTACAGAGTACGGGTTTGAGAGGTTCAGGGAAAGGTTTGGCAAGAGGGTAATTAACATCCGCTTCAGCCACGAAAGCCTTGAGAGGTTTATAACCGAAAGGCAAATATCAGAGGTAATTGACTGCACCCATCCCTATGCAAAAGAGATTACAAGGCTTGCAAGAGAGATAACCTCGAAGCTTGGTATCCCTTACCGGTCGGAAACAAGGGATGTTCAATCCGAAACCGTGCTTGATTATGAAAAGGCTATGGAGTTTGAAAACTTTAGGGCGGTTGCAGAGTTTATTTTAACTAATGGTATAAAAAGGCCGCTTTTTACAACAGGTAGTAAGGACCTCAGTTTTGTTGAACCCCTTAAGGAGATAGAAATTTTTATAAGGGTTCTTCCCTATGAGGACTCGATTAAGAGATGTCATGAAGCAGGCATTAAACGGGCGAATATAATTGCCATGCAGGGGCCATTTTCGGCCGAGTTAAACACCGCCATAATCAGGGAATTCTCCATTGACTGCATTGTCACAAAACAGTCGGGCAGGGAAGGGGGATTTTTTGAAAAACTGAAGGCAGCAGTTGACAGGGGTATATGGTTTTTGATTGTAAAGAGATAACTCAACCAAGCTTTACAGGGTTGGTGTGTGGGATGAAGCGGGCTGATGGAAACTCCTTCATGAACTCATTGTCAGTGTTCATCTCTTGATAGGTTATTATTGAGTGAATGTGCTCTACCTCTTCAATCATAGATGAGTTATGAAGTAGCATCTCTGCACCTTTAAGAGAGGAGTTGCCAACAGGCTGAAACCTGTCCTCAGGCAATGCCGGAAGCATGCCAAGTAGCTGGGCGTTTTTAAGCTTAACCCCAGAGCCAAGGGCACCTGCAATGTAGAATCGCTCAATATCATTAAACCCTATTCCCAGTGATTGGGTAAGCACATAGAGGGATGTAAACATGGCTGCCTTGGAGCGTAGGAAATTCTCTATCTCCCTTTCGTTAATGCTGATAGGGGCATCACCCTCGTCAGTTACCACAAAGGCCCTCTCGCCTCCAATCTCCCTGACCGAAGCCCTGTCGGTAAATTTGCCTCTCTGGTCAATAAATCCTGCCCTGAAGAGTTCTGCCACAAGGTCTATAACACCTGAACCACATATGCCTGAAGGTGGAGCATCTCCGATGGTTTCGTAACTGACAGCTCCTGAGTCTTTTATCTCAACTCTATAGATTGCCCCCTCTTTTGCAACAGTGCCAGATGAGAGGATACCGCCTTCAAGGGCTGGACCTGCAGCGCCTGCACCAACCAGTATCCAGTCTCTCGTGCCAATCACTATCTCTGCATTTGTTCCTACATCAACAAGTACCTTTGGTGACTCACTCCTGTGAAGACCTGTTGCAAGGATGCCAGAGATTATATCACCTCCCACATAACTGCCTGCATTTGGAAAGACATAGACCACTGCGTCAGGACTGACCTGAAGCCCAAGCTCAGAGGCTTTGAAAAAAAGTGCCCTTGAGACCACAGGGATATAGGGCGAAACAGGTATGTTTTTGACCTCAAGACCCAGAAGAAGATGTGTCATGACAGTGTTTGCAGAAAAGACAACTCCGTAGATATCCTCAACATCAATGGATGCCCTACGGGCAGCACTGTCTATTTCAGAGTTCAGACCTTCTAAAAGGCTTTTCCTGAGTGGCTCAACTCCGTGCATCATGCTAAAGTGGATACGGCTTAAGATGTCCTCACCAAAGGCTATCTGGGGATTTCTGAACTGATGCTCTGCAAGTAATTTCATGTCCCTCATGTCAAAGAGTCTCATCACTATGTTGGTAGTTCCAATGTCTACTGAAAGGCCACAAAGGCTCCTGGCTGAAGGACTTATGAGCAGTGGTCTTTCATTAAAGATACCGATTACAGGGGAGATGGAGAAATTAGCTTTTCTTAGCTCCTCTGGTAATCTCCTTAGGAAGTTTATAGAGGGTGTAAGGTTATCAATACCTGAGGCGTCTCGCAGGCGTTCAAAGTCAGCCCTTTTGTCATGTTCTGAGGGCCTGGTTATATTTAAATAAGGACTGAAAACAAGGGGTCTCTTCATCAAAGCCTATTGCTCGTAAACCACCTTTCCAATGTCTGAGATATCGTAGCCACCAGCCTCAAGGATGGCTGAGTGGAATTCTTTATCGTTTCTTATTATATCAAGAAGGGCCTGGATCATTGGCCTTTCAAGATGTTCAAGGGGAATTATGATATCGTATCGTTCCTTTGCTATGGGGACGAAATCAAGTCCAAGTGAAACTGCGGCCGTCAGGATTCCCATGCCCACATCAGCAACACCGGAGGCAACAGCTGATGCCACACCCATGTGGGTGTATTCCTCCCGGTTATAACCCTTTATCGTGGATGGATCGATATCCCTTTCTCGAAGGAGCTTGTCTGTAAGCACTCGTGTACCAGAGCCTGCCTGACGGTTTATAAAGGTAATGTCATCACGGAGCAGGTCATCTACTGACTGGATATTCTTGGGGTTTCCTTTTTTAACAATAAAGCCCTGCATCCGGTAAACGAGGTTTATAAGCACAAGGGAGATACCCTTAAGAAGTCTTTTAATATAGGGTATATTGTACTGACCGGTTGCCTCATCGAGCAGATGGGTGCCTGCAATGTGTGCCTGTGACTGTTTTATGGCCACTATTCCGCCCATTGAGCCAAGGTGAGCAGATGAAAGACTGTAAAGGGGGTGGCGTTTCTTGAGAAAATTGGCCATCAGGTCGAGGCAGTTATCGTGGCTTCCAATGCAGACGATGGTGTTTTCTATCTCCTCCTTTGACCGTAAAAGCCTGACATCTACCTCAACGCTCTGTCCAATTCCTTCTGAGCCCTCTGGAATCACCACAATGCCGTCAGCCCTCTGAAGAGTCATTATCGCACCTGCTCCCCGTCCCACAGGGCTGGCAACAAAACCCTTTGAGACCCTCCCGACCTTTACCCTCAGAAACTCGGTCTGTCCAAGGATGGAATACACAGGTCTTGAAAGTCTTGCCTTTATGGTTTGATACTCAGGGGCCCTTAGGCCCTGAAGATGGTATATCAATGGCCTTGCAAAAAACTCAAAGGTCAGATAGGCACTCACTGGATAGCCTGGAAGACCCATTACTGGTTTTCCTTCTATGTTTGCAAGTAACAGAGGTTTCCCTGGCTTTATGTTAACACCGTGAACCAGCACTTCTCCAAGCTCGCCAAGAAGCTCCGGTGCATGGTCCTTTGTGCCTACTGATGAGCCTGCTATGACAACCACAAAGTCACAACGCTTTAGCATGGAGAGGAGTTTTTCCCTGATAAGCCCTTTATCATCAGGTGTTATGTCTTCCCTGACACACCGACCACCCCAGAGTTCAGTCATGGATGCAATCATCCGGCTGTTAAACTCGATTATGTTTCCAGGTTTAAGGGCTGTGCCTGGCTCCACCACCTCATCTCCCGTGGGTATTACACCTACCAAAGGTTTCCCACGCACCTTTACCTCGGTGTGGCCTCCTGCCAGAAGGGCCGCAATGTCAACCGGTCTTATTATATGGTTTTCAGGAAGGATAAGCTCTGTCTTCACTATGTCTTCACCAACTGCTCTTACATTCTGGTAGGGCGTTAAAGGGGCGTTGATTATTATAAAGTCCTCTTCCTGGTGCACATCCTCCACCATGACCACTGCATTGAAGCCCTCTGGAAGGGGATTTCCTGTGTTAACCGGCACGGCCTGACTGCCGAGTTTTAGCCTGACAGGTGTGGTCTCAGATGCACCAAGGGTTTCTTCAAATCTGACTGCAAAGCCGTCCATGGCTGAAGCGTGATAAAAGGGTGAGGAGATACGGGCAAAAACTGCCTCTGCTGTTACTCTGTTAAGGGAGTCCTCAACCCTGATGATTTCAGTTTCCGTCTGTGGCAGGCTACTGTAGAGGGATGCCCACTTGTGCAGGGCATCTTTAAAGGAGGTGGTTTTAAGGTAAATCTTTCTTTTCACAACAGGATATTATAGTAATCAGGGCCTGTTCATCTCAACCACCTTTTCCCCCTCCTCCTTATGCATGATGGATTGACCCTCGAAGATGCCTCCTTCAACTATGGTGAGTTTTCTGGTACGGATGTCTCCCACAATCTTTCCCTTTGATTCAACTTCTACTGATTCGTCAGCGTAAAGGTTGCCCTCAACCAGACCGCCAACGACGATGTTTCTTGCCTTTATGTCGCCCTTGACTTTGCCATCCTGCCCTATTATCACTGTTTCTGCCTCGAGCCTTCCTTCTATTGAGCCATCAACCCTGACAAGTCCGTTTACCACAACCTCACCTTTTACGGTTGAGGTTGTCCCCACGATGGTATCAACCCGGCTGTTTTTCTTTTTTAGCATCTATCCACTCCTTAAGATACTTATAGGGGTTTACAGCCTTTCCATCTATCCAGACCTCGTAGTGAACATGTGGACCGGTGGTATTTCCTGTGGAGCCCACATAGGCAATTATCTGTCCCCTTTTGACCGTCTGTCCGACCTTAACGACTATCTTTTTATTGTGGGCATAGCAGGTGGTAAAGCCAAAGCCATGCTGTATAACCACCAGCTTACCGCTTCCACCACTCCAGCCAGCAAAACTGACCACTCCATCTGCAGTTGCCCGCACAGGGGTGCCAGGCCAGGCAGCTATATCCACACCACGATGAAATGCCCTCTTACCGGTTCTGGGGTGTATCCTCCATCCATAGGGTGATGATATGTAGCCATCTTCAACAGGGGAGCCCTTTGGCGTGGCAAAGTATATGTCGTGCTGTTTTTTGAGGTAATCCCTGATTGCGCCCACCTCGTCCATGGCCTTTTCAATCTGTCTCTTAAGGAGCTCCACATCCAGAGAGCCTGTGTATGTGGTGTCAATGTTTTCAAGTATCTGTTCCTTTGAGTTCAGGGCAAAGAGCCTTTTAAAGTCTGACTCTGCCTTTTTCAGCGACCTTATGGTTTCGTTTATGTCGTAAAGCTGGCTGCTGTAAAAATCGACCTTTTCCTTCATCTTTTCGTAATCAGCCGTGGTCTTGCCGACAAAAACCAGATAGGACGATATCGAAATCCATGCAATCAGGAAGGCAAATATAAAAATCATCGGAATCTTCAACCTGTACATCCTTTTGTTATTGTGAGGAATCATCATTATCGTTACAGGTGTAAAAAGTGCCTTAAAAAATTTCCTTACCCTATACATACCGCACTCCTTCTATGTCCCTTTTGATCCTTCCAATAAGATAGGGCTCAAAGCCTGCCTTTTTCAGAGCAAACAGTGAGTCATCAGCAGCTTGCTCAGGTAACACAAAGACAAAGCCTATACCCATGTTAAAGGTCCTTCTCATCTCATTATCGGATATATTCCCCTTTTTCTTTATAAACTCAAACACTGGTGGAACCCTCCAGGACGACTCCCGAATCTCTGCCCCAAGTCCTCTGGGAAGAACCCTTGGGAGGTTACCCGGTATCCCTCCACCAGTAATGTGTGCCATTGCCTTTATTCGGAACCCTCTTTCTTTCAGACACTTAAAGGCCTTTACATATATCCTGGTGGGCATGAGAAGCTCCTCTGCCACGGTTTTCCCTAACTCCTCTATGTAATCATCTACCTTTAGGTTTAGTACCTCAAAAAAGAGCTTCCTGACCAGTGAGTAACCATTGCTGTGGATGCCTGAAGAGGATAGCCCCACAACCACATCACCCTCTGTAACAGCGCTTCCGTCGACTATCTCTCCTCTGTTAACCACACCAACTGCAAAACCCGAGAGGTCGTACTCACCAGCTCCGTAAAACCCTGGCATCTCTGCGGTCTCTCCACCGATCAATGCACATTCGGCCTCTTTACAGCCCTCTGCTATACCCTTGATAACCTCCCTTGCCTGCTCTGGGGTAAGCCTTCCTGTGGCAAAGTAATCAAGAAAGAACAGGGGCTCAGCACCAAGGGTGATGATGTCATTTACACACATTGCAACCAAGTCTATACCTACTGTGTCGTGCCTGTTTGCCATAAAGGCAACCTTTAGCTTGGTCCCCACACCGTCGGTTCCGCTAACCAGCACGGGTTCAGGATACTTCTTAAGGTCAAGTCTGAATAGAGAGCCAAAGTGGCCTATGTCCGTTAAGACGCCTTCACGAAAGGTTTCTCTTACAAGGGGTGAGATGAGTCTTACAAACCTCTCACCTTCATCGATGTCAACTCCGGCATCCTTATAGGTCAGTTCTTTATCCATATCCCCTGAAAGGAAAGACATATTTATTTTGCATAATATCAATAAATAAAGCAACTTTCTGTGATTTAGAGCACCACTTTGACTGAAGAAAGGGCCTCTTTTTTGACTTTTTCTCTCTGAATCATACTTAATATTTATGATGAAGGTATTCAGGGGCATAGACTCAGTAACCGGGGACTTCAGGCATCTGATAGTAACCATAGGGAATTTTGATGGCGTGCACATAGGTCATCAAAAGATCTTCAGGAAGGTAATCGAGGCAAAGGGCAGGGCTGGAACCTCCATGGTCATCACCTTCAATCCCCATCCTGTAAAGGTACTCGCTCCTGAAAGGAAGTTAAGGCTCCTTACACCGCTTGAAGAGAAGCTCAGGCTTATTCAGTCAACAGGGATTGATGCGGTATTGATAATTGATTTTGACAGGGAGTTTGCAAAGGTGGAGCCCGATGATTTTATTAAAGATATACTGGTTGACAGACTTAAGGTAAAGCATGTGATTGTTGGCCATAACTACAGGTTTGGCAAGGAAAAAAGGGGAACGACAGAGCTTCTCAGACGAAGAGGAAGAAGGTATGGTTTCAAAGTAACAGTGGTAAGGAACACCCGCCTTGGCGGGCACACGGTAAGCAGTAGCAGGGTGAGGCAGCTCCTTTACTGGGGCAGGGTCTGCGAGGCATCGGCTCTTCTCGGGAGGCCCTATTCAATACACGGCACCGTGATAAAGGGGGCAGGAAGGGGTGGAAAGGTTCTGTCAACACCGACTGCCAACATCTCAACCCCCAACGAACTGGTGCCTAAAGAGGGTGTATATGCGGTCAGGGTAGAAATAGAGGGAAGACTTTACGATGGCGTGGCAAACATTGGCACAAATCCAACCTTTGACGGAAAACAGATGAGTTACGAGGTGCATATCTTTGACTTTAACGAAAACCTCCTTGGCCGGGAGCTCAGGCTCTATTTTATTGACAGGATAAGGGGAGAAAAGAGGTTTTCCTCGGTTGAGGAACTAAAGAGCCAGATACAAAAGGATATCGAGATTGCCAGAGAGATACTTGGTGCTACAAAGAAGACCTTTAAAAGGCTTTGACAGAGCGGTCATCTGTCAGTAGCCTATCTTTACAGGCTCAACATCTACCCTGTAAGAAAGTGCCCTTTTTTCCAGGTGGTCTATGATTTCCTTTGCAACCTCTCTTGCCTCTTTTATGCTTTCCTTCATGATGATTATCTTTACAAGGGATACCTCCTTTTTTCTACGGATTACCTTAAGTGGGCCTACTGTAGGGATGTCTTTATCTGAAAGGAGGGCCTTTAGTTTTTTAAGCTCCTCCTGCTTCTTTGACAACACCTCAATCAGTATGGTCTTTACAAAGGGTGGTAGTTTCAGTTTTTTTCTTTCAGACAGCTGATGCCTGACAAATGACAGGTAATCCCAGGTTTTCAGGTACTTAAACACCGGGTGCCAGGGATAGGATGTTTGAATCTGAAGGGTTCCATTATCGTTAAGTAGCTCCCTGAAGGAAAAGACCTCCTGAAGGAGCCGCTCAGTGCTTTTAATGTCAGGCTGGTTAAGCATGATGTCAGGGTTTAAAAAGGCAATCAGAGAAAACCTGCTTCTTCTTAACCCCCTTTTTGAGAAAGTCCCCACCACAATGGTCTGTTTTGTCTCATCAAGTGCCTCTTTAGATAACTTGCCATCAGGGGCTATCAAACTCTCTATGGCTTCAACAACCCTTTCCTTTCCAGCTCCGTAAAACTCCAGACGATGGCTTCCGCAGTTTGGGCAGCTATCGGTTAAAGCCTGCTTTTTGCCACAGTGGTGACAGAGGAGCCCCTCCTGTTTATGAAGCACTAATGGTCTTGAGCAGACCGGACAGGTAAGCACCTCGTAGCAGTCTTCACATCTTATCATGGAGTATCCAAGGCGCTGGATAATAGCCAGCACCCCCTCTGAGAGGTTTTTCTTCATGCCTTCCAGTACTGGCTTTGTGAGGTTAGGTGCCATTTCGTTCTGCCTTCTTGTGTTTATTATCTGAAGACGGGGGGTGGGCTTTTTTAGTGATGAGCTTATGAGCCTGTACTTACCTTTAACGCAGTTAAGGTAGCTTTCAGAAGAGGGGGTAAGAGAGGTTAAGACAACAGGTATCTTTTCCAGAAATCCCCTCATTACCGCAACATCCCTTGCATTTACCCTTGGTGCCTCCTCCTGTTTGTAACTGTAACTGTGTTCTCCTGTAATGATTATTATCGATGGTTTAAGGGGGACAAATACCACGGAACGGGTGCCCACCATAAACCTGAACCTGTTCGTTAAAAAGCCCTTCAGGCTTTCCTGTCTTCCCGAAAGGGACATCCTGGAGTGATAAAGACATACATCCCCTAAAAAGAGTCTGTGAAGATATCCAAAGATCAGCTCTGCATCCTCTATCTCAGGGGCCATTATTAATGCCCTTTCCTTGGTCCTCAGGACTTCGGCCAGAAGAAGAAACTCTTCCTCCTTTGCTTTAGCCATGTACAAAAGACACTGATATCCTCTTTCTTCCTTTAAAGCCCTTTTAAGACTGTTAACAGACTCAGGTGACTGAAGGCTAAGCTCCACTTGTTCAGGCTCTTTTGGCCTTTTTGGTCTTCGGGCTGGGCCTTTTACTAACTCATTGAAAAACATGCACTTAAAGGCAGTTCCCTCACTGCTGATGTAGTACTCTGATATCCAGTTAAGAAGCCCTATCATGGAGGGGGGATATAGGGGCATTTCAGTTAAAACCCCCTTAAGGGGCCTTAGGTTTTCAGGTGAATCTTTGCTTTTTCCCTCATAAAGCTTAACAACAAGACCGATCCTTTCCTTTCCCTTTAGAGGTGCCTTTACGAGCATACCCTCCTTTAGTTCTTTAACCAGAGCTTCAGGCACAGAGTAGGTCAACAGATGCAGGTTAAGCGGGAAAACAACATCGGCAAGGTGCATGAATGGCTAATTTCCCTTTGATTTCTTTTTTCTTACAAAGAGCTTTTTTACTTCCTCAAGGAACTCATTAACATCCTCAAACTCTCTGTACACAGAGGCAAACCTGACATAGGCCACATTGTCAAGCTCCCTGAGGGCATTCATTACCTCCTCACCTATCCACTCGCTGGGCACCTCCTTTTCACCCTGTGCAAGGAGTTTGAGCTCTATCTGTGTTACTATGTCCTCAAGCTTTTCAGTGGGGATTGGCCTTTTTTCGCAGGCCTTCTTCAGACCTGACAGTATCTTCTGGCGGTCAAAGGGCTCTCTACGGGAGTCCTTTTTTACCACCATTGGAAGAACCTCTTCTATTCTTTCGTAGGAGGTAAAACGCCGCTCACACTTTAGGCACTCCCGCCTTCTCCTGATGACATCACCTTCTTTGCTCATGCGGGAGTCGATTACACGGTCTTCAAGGTTACCACAGAAAGGACACCTCATGGTTAGTAAATGGGAAATCTATTGCAGAGTTCTTTGACCCTCTGGGACAGCCTTTCTATCTCTTTTTCATCCTTTGAATTATTAAGCACACTCTCAATGATGTCAGCAATCTCGGTCATCTCTGACTCTTTCATCCCCCTTGTGGTAACACAGGGAGTGCCAAGCCTTATCCCACTTGTAATGGTTGGTGGAAGGCTGTCAAAGGGGATGGCGTTTTTGTTGACCACTATGCCTGCCCTGTCGAGTGCCTTTTCTGCATCGTTACCGGTTATGCCCTTGTTTGTCAGATCAACCAGCATCAGGTGGTTGTCTGTTCCACCTGATATTATCTGAAAACCCCTCTTTGTGAGTTCCTCGGAGAGTTTCTGAGCGTTTGTAACCACCTGTTTCTGATACTGTCTGAACTCCTCAGAGAGGGCCTCCTTAAAGGCAACAGCCTTTGCAGCAATCACATGAACCAGTGGACCACCCTGAATACCTGGAAATATCATCTTGTCTATCTTTTTTGCAAACTCCTCTCTGCACATAATCATTCCACCCCTTGGCCCCCTCAGGGTCTTATGGGTGGTAGTGGTTACGAAGTCTGCATGAGGAAAGGGTGAAGGATGTAGCCCTGCAGCCACTAACCCTGCAATGTGGGCTATGTCTGCAAGCAGATAGGCATCCACTTCACGAGCTATCTCAGCAAAGGCCTTGAAGTCTATGGTCCTTGAGTAGGCACTTGCACCTGTTACGATGAGCCTTGGTCTGTGTTTCTTTGCAAGGTCCCTGACCTGGTCGTAATCTATATACCCCTCTTTCGTAACACCATAGGTCACTGCATTAAAAAGAAAACCCGAGAAGTTTACGCTTGCTCCGTGCGTTAGGTGCCCACCGTGGCTCAGGCTCATACCGAGCACTGTATCGCCGGGTTTCAGGGTGACGAAGAAGACCGCCATGTTGGCCTGTGAGCCTGAATGGGGCTGAACATTGACATGCTCTGCATTAAAGAGCTGTTTTGCCCTCTGTATTGCAAGGCTTTCTACCACATCAGCGTATTCACACCCACCGTAGTACCTCTTGCCAGGATAGCCTTCTGCGTATTTATTCGTAAATACAGAGCCCTGGACCTCAAGCACTGCCTCTGAGGTGTAGTTTTCAGAGGCAATGAGAACTATCTTTGACTTTTCTCGCTGGGTTTCCTTCAGTATTGCATCGTAGACCTCTGGGTCGGTCTGTTTTACCTTGCTAAAGCCCATTTATAATCCTCTGCTCTATGGTTGAGATCTTTTTTAGTCTCCTTTCGTGTCTGCCACCTTCAAAGGATGTCTCAAGCCATACCCTCACTATCTTAAGGGCGGTTTCCTTCTCTAAAACCCTTCCACCGAGAACCAGTATGTTTGAGTCGTTGTGCTCCCTGCTCATTCTGGCTGTGTATTCGTCGTGACAGAGGGTAGCCCTTACGCCCGGAAACTTGTTTGCAACAATGGACATACCAAGTCCCGTGCCACAGATGAGTATGCCTCTTTGATACCGTCCCTCAGAGACTGCCTGTGAGACCTTTTCTCCGTAGTCAGGGTAGTCTACCGAGCAGTCATCATCTGTTCCGAAATCAACTGTCTCAAAGCCAAGTCCCTCCAGAAGGGTCTTAACCTGCTCTTTAAGCTCTCTGCCTGCGTGGTCAGAGCCTATGGCTATTCTATTGTCTGGCATCCGGTAGCCTTGAAAATCAAATCCTGTGAAGTATCATATATAAGTGCTGCCGTTGAAGTCAAGAGAGAAAATGTTTTATAATTAAAATCCTTTTAAAATGCTTAGCAAGCGAGTATATTGAAACAAAATTTCCTTACACAAAGAAGATACCCTGGGGTCTTGCCAGAGGATATCTTCAATACCTACAGAAAAGGAGTATCTATCGATGAACAGTTATAATGTTACGCTTATACCAGGAGATGGAATTGGCCCTGAGATATCCGAGGCAACCGTTAAGGTGCTTGAGGCAACGGGAGTTAAGTTTAACTGGGATGTCCAGGAGGCAGGTCAGGAGGTATACGAAAAGGAAGGCACCCCTCTACCTGAAAGGGTTATTGAGTCGATAAAGAAAAACAGGGTCGCCATCAAGGGGCCTGTAACAACACCTGTTGGAAAGGGTTTCAGGAGCGTAAATGTAACCCTCAGACAGAGCCTTGACCTATATGCCTGTCTCAGACCGTGCCGCAGTTTCAAGGGAGCCCGCACAAGGTACGAAGACATTGACATCGTTGTGGTAAGGGAAAACACCGAGGACCTCTATGCAGGAATAGAGTTTCAAAAGGGCTCTGACGAGGCACTTGGTTTAATAAGGTATGTGGAGGACAAAACAGGCAGAAAGATTCGCGAGGACTCTGGCATCAGCATAAAACCCATATCAGTGTATGGCACTGAGAGGATTGTAAGGTTTGCCTTTGAGTATGCAAGAAAAAACGGAAGACGAAAGGTTACGGCGGTGCATAAGGCAAACATCATGAAGTTTTCTGATGGGCTTTTTCTTGAGGTTGCAAGGGCTGTGGCGGAGGATTACAAAGATATTGAATTTGAGGACAGAATTATTGATAATATGTGTATGCAGCTTGTGCAGAAACCAGAGCTTTACGATGTGCTGGTGCTTCCGAATCTTTATGGAGACATCGTCTCTGACCTTGGAGCAGGTCTTATTGGTGGCCTGGGGCTTGCCCCTGGGGCAAACATTGGTGATGAGATAGCCGTATTTGAGCCAACCCATGGAAGTGCCCCCAAGTACAAGGGGCTTAACAAGGTCAATCCATTTGCCATGATGCTTTCCGGGGTTATGATGCTGAGACACCTTGGCGAGATGGAGGCTGCAAGCAGACTGGAACAGGTTATAGCTGAGATTATTGAAGAGGGAAAGTATGTCACTTACGATATGAAACCAACCCCTGATGACCCCACTGCGGTTGGCACCTCTGAGGTGGCAGATGAGATTGCAAGAAGGTTAAAAGAGGGGTAAGTAAAGGATTATATGGAAGCAATACCCTTAGGCTCTCCTGGAAATCTGGTAGGAATCATTGCCATTGTGGTATGTATTCTGATAGTTGCCTTCCTCTCAAGCTCCGAAGCATCACTGATATCAGTAAACAGGATAAGGATAAGAAACTTAGCTGAAAAGAAAAACAAAAGGGCAAAACTTGTTCAGTCCATTCTTTCAGAGCACGAAAGGCTCTTTGGCACCATACTGCTTACCGAGAACTTCTTCATCATACTGGCAACCTCTATTGGTACAGCCATTCTGCTTAACATACTTGGTAAGGATGGCTGGTGGATAGCCTCACTGATTATGACCGTGCTTGTTGTGTTACTTGGTGAGATTACACCAAAGACCATTGCCGTAAGCCATGCTGAGAGGTTTGCACTCTTTGTGGCCTACCCAATCAGGTTTCTGATAAAGATAACCCATCCGGTGGTCTGGTTCTTTACGCGACTTCCTGGATGGATACTTAAGACCATGGGAGCAAAGTCGTCATCATCACCCTTTATTACTGAAGATGACATCAGGGCAATGATAGACCTTGGTGAAGAAGCAGGCACTCTGCAGGAAGAGGAAAAGGAGATGCTTCACAAGGTCTTTGAGTTCGGCGACACCGTGGCTTCTGAGTCGATGGTGCCCCGCACTGAGATTGTTGCCATAAGTGATGATGCAACCGTTGATGAGGCCCTGCAACTTGTAAAGGAAAAGGGCTTTTCACGCTATCCTGTTATTCACGAAAAGATGGACAATGTAGTTGGAATACTCTACATAAAGGACATACTTATAAAGATGTCAGAGGGAAAGGTGGACAGAAACACCCCTATCAGGAACTTTGTAAGAGATGCCTACTTTATTCCAGAGAACAAAAAGATAAGCGAACTCCTTGCCGAGATGCAGAAAAGAAAGTTTCAGATTGCAATGGTCATGGACGAATACGGTGGAACCGCAGGGCTTATCACTCTGGAAGACCTGATGGAGGAGATAGTGGGAAGCCTTCAGGATGAGTTTGAAAAGATACAGGCTGAAAAGGATGTGGAGATTATAGATGAGAGGACCTTTATCGTTGCTGGCACCACACCACTTGACGAGGTGAGCGAACTGGTTGATGTAAAGCTCGAAAGTGAGGACTTTCATACCATTGGTGGGTATGTGTTCGGACTTTTTGGAAGACTCCCCAGGGAGGGTGAACAGATAAGATACCACAACCTTAGATTCCTTGTCTTGCAGATGGATGGAAAAAAGATTGCAAAGATAAAGATAACAAAAGTTTAGAGACAGGGGGTATTTAAGACAAATTCTAAGCACTAATATCTAAATACTAAACATGATTTAGAGCAGAATCTCAGAAGTTCGGATGGTTTGAGATTTGGAAAATTGAGAATTGGGATTTGTTTAGTATTTAGAATTTAGAATTTAGGATTTAGGATTTTTTTAATTTATAGAGAGAGGAGGTTTTAGTGAGGAAGAAGGTAGCTGTTATCGGTGCAGGAAATGTTGGGGCAACCCTTTCTGAACATATCGTGATGTCAGGGCTTTCTGATGTAGTGCTTTATGACATAGTGGAAGACCTGCCTCAGGGGAAGGCTCTCGACATGCTTGAAGCCACACCCCTTTGGGGGGTATCTGTTAGTGTTAAGGGTACCAATGAACTTAAGGATATCGAAGGTTCAGATTTGGTCGTCATCACTGCAGGTGCTGCCCGAAAGCCAGGCATGTCAAGGGATGACCTGCTTAATATCAACGCTGAGGTGGTGGGATCTGTTAGCGAGGCTATCAAAAAGTATGCACCCGGGGCAGTGGTTATCGTGGTTACCAATCCCATGGATGTAATGGCACAGCTTTGCTGGAGGACAACAGGGTTTCCTGAAAACAGGGTTATGGGCATGGGAGGTGTGCTTGATGCAGCAAGGTTCAGAGCCTTTGTTTCCATGGCACTCGGGGTATCCCAGACCGATGTGGAGGCGCTGGTTCTTGGAGGCCACGGTGACCAAATGGTGCCAATGCCAAGGTTTACAACTGTAAGGGGTGTTCCAATAACCGAACTGCTTGACAGAGAAACCATTGAAAAACTCATAGATCGCACGAGAAATGGTGGGGCAGAGATCGTCTCCCTTCTTAAAAAGGGCAGTGCCTACTATGCCCCGGCAGCATCTACCTTTCAGATGGTGCGTGCCATTTTGCTTGACGAAAAAAGACTTCTTCCTGCAGCAGCCTATCTAAGAGGAGAGTACGGAGTTGAGGGTATATACATGGGAGTGCCTGTTGTGCTTGGTGCTGAAGGGGTAGAAAAGGTCGTGGAGCTAAGCCTGACAGACCAAGAAAAACAGGCACTTCAGCGGTCTGTTGAGGCAGTCAGGGCACTGGTGGAGAAATTAAGAATAGGGGGTAGGGAGTTTTGAGTGTTGAGTGTTGAGTGTTGAGTGCTTAGTGTTTAGTTTTGAGTGTTGAGTTAAAAACTAACACTACCCCCTACACGCTACACCCTACACCCTGTATTGTTTAGAATTTTTCATTGATGTATGTATTTAGTAAATAGGACTTATCAACGAAACTAACGCAAAGAACGCTATGAACACAAATAACGCAATGAACGCTATTAACGCGACTAACGCAAATAACCCAATAAAGAGGAGGTTTATGAATGGAAAGAACGCTGTCTATTGTCAAACCTGATGGAGTGAAGAAGGGAGTCATTGGAGAGGTTATCAAAAGGTATGAATCAGCAGGTCTTAAAATC
>WFMM01000129.1 GCA_015484595.1 Nitrospirota bacterium
ATGTTGCTATACCCATGCACTATGGAAGCATAGTTGGTGACCAGTCAGATGCAGAACGGTTTGCTGAAAAGCTAAAGGGTAAGATAGAGGTGGTGATTTTGAAGGAAGAGTAGGGCGTTTATCGCGTTTATTGCGTTGATAGCGTTAATAGCGTTCATTGAGTTTATTGAGTTATTTGCGTTAGTTGCATTGTTTTCCATAAGCTATGTGTTTCAGACAGCATTTGTATTGAAGTTTGAAAAATTGTAATTTAGGTCTGGAATTTGTTTAGGATTTAGGAATTAGAATTTAGGATTTTTATTTTAAACCATGGTGGATGCAGGGAAGATATTGAAAAAGCTCTTCGAGGCTTATCCTGAGCCCAGGATTGAGCTTGAGCACTCCACGCCACTTGAGCTTCTGGTGGCAACCATACTTTCTGCGCAGTGTACAGACCAGAGGGTAAATGAGGTAACAAGAAAACTCTTTAAAAAGTACAAAACAGCACGGGATTACGCAGAGGCAGACCAGAAGGTCTTTGAGCAGGAGATAAGACCTACAGGTTTTTACAAAAACAAGGCCCGACAGGTCATAGCCTGTTGCAAAGACATAGTTGAGCGTTTTGACGGAAAGGTGCCGGATAATATCGAAGACCTTACCTCTCTTTCAGGAGTAGGAAGAAAGACTGCAAATGTGGTGCTTGGTGTGGCCTTTGGAAAACAGGCAATAGCTGTGGATACCCATGTTTTGAGGGTAAGTAAAAGGCTCGGGCTTACCGATGAGACCAACCCAGATAAGGTGGAGTTTGACCTTATGAAGAAGATTCCAAGGGATAAATGGACTAAGTTTACCCTTGCCATGATACTTCACGGAAGGAGGGTGTGTAAAGCAAAAAAGCCACTATGTGGAGAGTGCGTGCTTTATGATGAGTGCCAGTGGGAGGATAAAAAGAGATGACCGACCCCATTGAGGAGGAAAACAGAAGGATAAAGAGGCTTCGGTTTATCGTTGACCTTGCACAGGCGGTGTTAATGCAGTCAGAGATGTCTCTGCAGGAAGCACTGACCCTGATGGAGAATACCAAAAGGGCAGCTCTAATGTTATTTCCTGATAAAGAGGATGTATATGACCTTATCTACACTCCAAGATTCAGAAGAATCATTGCCGAGCGATTTAAGATATCTTTTACAGACTCGGGATGGAACTGATTGTCTCAGGATTGTCTATTACAAAGAGACAGACTCCACAAACACAGAGGCACTGAAGCTTGCTCGCAGGGGCTATCCCCATGGGACTCTGATAGTAGCAGACAGACAGCTCAGGGGCAGAGGGCGAAGGGGCAGACACTGGTTTTCACCTGAGGGAAAAAACATATACATGAGCCTTATCTTCAGGGAACTGGAAAGGTTGCCCTGTCCAGAATTGATCACCCTTTATTCATCGGTGTGCGTAATTGAAGCCCTTTTAAGCAATGTAAAAAGCGCCGCAGCCCACATATGGTCTAAGTGGCCTAACGATATCTACTGGGATGATAAAAAGCTCGGCGGTATCCTGACTGAGGGGGGTGGGTTGAAAAAAGAGAGGTTTTTCGTTATTGGCATCGGTCTTAATGTAAATTCCACAAAGGAGGAGCTTTCAAAAAACACTGACCACTCTGGCACGAGCCTGCTTTCCGAGACAGATAGAACCTTAAGAAGGGACAGGCTGATACTTGATATTGCCTCCGGGATCCTTGGAAAATCTGAGCTTCTTGGTTCCCCCCTTAGTCTTAAAAAGAGATGGACAGAATTAAGCAGGACGCCCGGGGCAACTGTTAAGGTAATCGGTGAGAGGGAGAGTTTCAGGGCGGTGGCACTTGGGATTGACGAAAGGGGGCATCTGATAGTAAGGACTGAAGAGGACGGTAAATTAAAGACCCTTTGTGCTGAAGAGGTGGTGCATCTTAGATGAGCGGGAGGCTTTGTATAGATATTGGAAACTCGACCATAAAGGCTGCCTTTAAACAGGATGAATCATTGGCGTACGAACGGATAGACACTGACCTTGGTCTTGATTTTGAAGACATAAGGGGCCTGATAAAAAAAGTAACAGGTGGACAAAGGACAGAGGGTGCAATTATCTCATCTGTTGTTAAGGAGCTAACCGATAGATTTGTAGCGGCTACAGAAGCTGAGGATATCCATAGGGTCATTGTGCTTGACCACCGGGTGGATACGGGATTAAAGATTAGTATAAAGAGCCCAGAGTTACTCGGACCAGACAGGATTGCAAACGCAGTGGCAGCCTATGAGCTTTACAGGGAAAATGTCATGGTAGTGGACTTTGGCACTGCTACAACCACCACGGTGGTCACTGAAAAGGCTGAGCTGATTGGTGGACACATTATGCCTGGTGTGGAAAGCATGTTAAGTTGTCTTTCAGAAAGGACCTCCCGACTTCCGGCCCTTAAGCCCTTCAGACCCCAACAGCCTTTTGGTAATGATACAAAAAGTAGTATAATGTCAGGTGTAATCTACGGCACATCAGGAGCTGTAAGGAGGTTTATGGAGGAAATAAAGGGGCAGATAGGAAACTGCAGTGTTGTGCTTACCGGTGGAATGGCTGAACTGGTTAAGGACTATCTCGACTTCCCCTATACCCATGTCCCAATGCTAACCTTAAAGGGCCTTTTAAGCATACTTGACAGGAGTTTATCATGAATGAACTAAGGCGAGACCCCCTGCTTGGCAGATGGGTAGTGGTGTTTAAGGAATCCCTTTCACCTGAGGAGTATGTTCCGCCCCGGGAAACACCTGTAAAGGGTAGCTGTGTGATATGTTCACAGGCAGATACCGAGGAGGAGGTGCTGGGAATAAGAGACGAACAGGGAACCCCTCTGGTAAGGGTGCTACGAACGGACGGCTCTATATTTTCCAGCGATGTCCAGCTTGAAAGAAGAGGGGTAGGAATGTACGATATGATGAACTCCTTCGGGGTTTCCGAGGTGGTTCTTGAAACCCCAGAGCATAACCTTACCCCTGAAGATATGGGGCCTGAGCAGATGAAACGGGTGATAGATGCCTATTATACAAGGACACTTGAGCTTGAAAGGGACGACAGGATAAGGTATGTGATGATTTACAAAAACTGTGGTGCCCTCTCAGGTGACCTCTGTGGTCATTCACATTCATTTATCACCGCAACGCCGATTATTCCCAAAAGGATCAAGGAAGAGCTTGACGGGGCAAAGGGGTATTACGGATACAAAGAAAGGTGTATCTTCTGCGATATGATGAGAGAGGAGCAGAGGTATGGTAAAAGGATTATACTCCAGACCGAGCACTTCATTGCATACTGTCCTTTTGCAACCCGCTTCCCCTTTGAGATATGGATCCTTCCCAGAAGGCACAACTGTTACTTCAAGGAAATCACTGAAGAGGAAAGGGCAGACCTGGGATTTGTGATGACCGATGTGATTAAGAGACTGAGAAGGGTGTTAAACGATCCACCCTACAACTTCGTTTTTCACTCCGCCCCAAGCAAGATCCCCCGAAGGGCGCAGTGGCACACCCTTGGTGAAGACTTCCACTGGCACATCGAGATAATGCCCCGTGTGCGAAGACTTACAGGGTTTGAGCTTGGCTCTGGCATGTATACATTAAGTACATCCCCTGAGGATGCTGCAAAATTTCTAAAGGAGGTATCCTATGAAGATTGAGAAGATCCTGTTCCCTACTGATTTCATGGAGGGCTGCAAAGAGGCAGTTTCCTACGCTGTAGACCTTGCAAGAAAGTACAACGCCTCACTGCACATCATTCATGTTATCCACGATGTTACACAGGCAACAGGGCTTTATGTGCCCCATGTTGCTGTTAATGAGCTTTTCAAAAGTATGGAAGAGGAGGCCAACAAGCAGATAAAACGGGACTACCTTGAAGAGACTAGGGGACTTGAAAACATAACCTACAAGGTTTTAAGAGGTATTCCCTACGAAGAGATAATTAAATACGCAAAACAGGAGGGGATTGACCTCATTGTAATGGCATCGCATGCCAGAAAGGGACTTGACCGTCTGTTTTTTGGTAGCACTGCTGAGAAGGTGGTTAAGAATGCCGAGTGTGCAGTGCTGACCGTTAAGGCTCAATAAAACAGTTTTTCCAACTTAAATGACCACCTACAAGGTAGATGTCCTGGTAGTCGGAGGAGGGCCTGCTGGAGCTACGGCTGCAAGAAGGCTGGCAGAAGCAGGCAGGGAGGTTATGCTTGTCGAAAGAGACCTCTCACACCAGAAGCCCTGTGGTGGGGGGATGCCCTCATCGGTATTTAAGGAGTTCCAGCTACCTGAAGACATTTCCTTTAAAAGAGTAAAAAAGGTATCACTGGTTTCCCCCGCGGGCAGGAGGCTTGACATTGAGCTTAAAGGTGGAGAGCTGAGGACCGTTGACCGGAGGGAATTTGACCGCATGTTGCGTGCTATTGCATCAGAAAGAGGAGCAACCGTACTTGAGGGAACCCTGACCGGGCTTCAAAGTGGTAAAACCATAAAGGCGGTTTTCACTGGTAGAGATGGTCAATACGAGGTGAAGGCCGGTTATCTGATAGCCTCCGATGGGGTAAACTCATCTGTAAGGAGATTTCTTGGTCTTAAGCCCGTAAATTATGTTTACACCGTTACATCAATCTTTGACAGTATGGAGACAGACTCCTGTGAGTTCTGGTTTGGAAGTGAACATGCCCCTGGTTTTTATTCGTGGGTCTTTCCAAAGTCCAGCGGGGTATCCATAGGCACGGGAAGCTCAAACCCAAAAACTGCAAGGGACAGTCTTAAGAGGTTTCTTTTGAGGCTTAACAGAGAGATAGCTATGGAGAATGATGCAGTAAGGGGTTATAAGATTCCCCTCTGGGATGGGAGGCTTTTTAGAAAGAAAAACATAATCTTTGCAGGTGATTCAGCAGGACAGGTAATGCCCTTTAGTTTTGAGGGCATTTATTATGCAATGAAGTCTGGCGAGTTTGCAGCACAGAGCGTAATAGAAGGAAGACCTGCCCTTTACGAAAAGCTATGGAAGGGAAGGTTTCTTTCAAGGTTCAGGTTTATGAAGGTTTTACAGAGCTACTTTTTTAAAAGCGATGCCCATGCAGAAAGGCTTGTTCATATATTTTCAAACCCGGAGATGCAGACCCTCTGCATGAGGCTCTGGCTTAAGAAAGAAAAAAGCAGAGGTGTCTTGATCAGTTTTATCAAACAGTTCGGGAAGTTCATCAATTGAAGCTTAGACACGCCCTTGTCCTTTCTCTGATACTACACCTTATAATCCTTGCCCTTCTGGCAGAAAAAGGTCTCATAACCACAAAGCCAGGGGAGGCTGAAAAGGCTATTGTTGCAAGGCTCATAGGGCCTGAGGAAAGCCCTGCCCACAAAAGAAGACCCCAGGAAAAGCATAAAAAACCCATTATTAGTGGTAAATATAAAAGGAAGCTTAAGAAAAAAAGGACAAAAAAGAAATCACTAAAAAAGGTAACACCGAAAAAGAAAAAAATTCCCCTGCCTGGCAAGGTAGAAAAAAAGGAGGAAAAGGTCGCAAAAAGAGAAAGGCCCTATTCTGACAGGGCATCTATTAAAGAGCCTCAGGGTTTAAGAAAAGAGGTGCCGTCAAAGGAGGGTTCGGTTTCAAAAAGACTCAAACCTCCAGAGGAGCCTACAGGGCAAAAAAAACAGGGAGGATTTTCAGAGGGGCAGGCTTTAAGGAAGGCACCGCCTGTGCTTGGTCCAGGAGCACTCTTTGACAGGGATGTAATAGGCAAAGTGGTAAGAAGGTCAATTGAGAAGGAAAGGAAAAGAAAGCAGGGTGGCGTTACTTTTAGCACAAAGGAGCTTAAGTACCACAGTTATATGATGAAGCTAAAGGAGAGAATCGAGAGTATCTGGATTTACCCTGAAGAGGCAGCACGGAAGGGTATATACGGTGACCTCTGGATATCCTTTACGATAAAAAAGGACGGAAGCCTTGGAGAGGTAAAGCTGCTAAGGACATCAGGTTATCCCGAACTTGACAGGGCAGCAATGAAGGCACTGAGAGACGGAGCACCCTACTGGCCCCTTCCAGAGAAGTGGAAGATAGATGCCCTTACCGTGAGGGGACATTTTATTTATAATCTTTATGGAATGTATATAAGATAGGGTGTAGGGGGTAGCGTGTAGGGGTAGGGGGTTACCAGAAGCCGATAACTGCAAGGAAAATCTCTATCACTATTAGCATAAATATGCCAAGTTCGAGTAATTGTTCTCTCTTGGTGGAGATTTCATCGTAAAGAGTCTTGTAAGTGTTGATAATCACCTGCAGTTTGTTGTTTATACTGTCTTCCCAGTCTTTACTCCTTAAAAGGGTCATGGCTGTCCGGTAAATCTTTGCGTAATAGACATCCTCTGTAACCTTCAGTGCGTTGTTGACCTTTTCGGTTACCTCTGTCAGGTCGGTTACGGTCTCGGTTAGCCTTCTTGCGAGTTTTTCGTATTTGCGCAGTCTGAAAAGCGAGGCCCCGCCCTTTCTGGAAAGCTCCTGATATATGAGGGTTAGCTCATTGTCAAGGATACTGTCGTAGTATCTGAGCTCCAGTATTTGTGCATTGGCAAACTCAAGAACATCAAGAAGGTCAGAAATCCCGGAAGGCTCGATTATGAAGGCATTATCAAGATGCACTATAACCAGGTCGTCAGGATAGTAACTGAAGCGGTATTTGGTCGTCTCCTCAATTGCAAACCTGCTCAGTGGTCTCGTTTCGTTAAGAAGAAGTTGAGCAGGGTTGTAATGTCTCAGGAACTCGTCCGAATCAACAGGGCTGTCTAATTTTTCTATAAAATAAACCGTGTAATCTTCGTAAAAGTCGGTCTTGATTTCTGGTTCCACAAAGGCATCTCTGAAGGTAGCTAATACCTCGTTGGCAAGTTTAAGTGCCCTTCTGTCAAAGGGGCCTTTTGAGTCAATATAGCTTGCTATCTCCTCTAACTCCTTAAAGCCGGTTCCAGAAGGCAGGTGAACATTAAAGGCAAGCGAAAGAACTCCAAGGTCGTAGAGTTTTGCCACCACATCCACCTTCATGGACCTGTCCTGAAAGGTCTCAACAAAGGGCTTTAGGTCAAGGGAGATTGGAGGATTAGTAAACTGCAGGGCCTCCATGTAGGGCTTTTTTGATAGTCTGAGCCTTTTTGCACCATCTGTTGCAAGTTTTTCAATCATGTGAAGGTCTATTTCTGAGGCGATGTCAAATAGCCTGTAAAAGACTATTCTTCCCTTTAAGATGGTAAACATGGCTGGAAAGGGGCAGACCCCTTGAGGGTCTGCCACGGGTTAAAGGATTTCCATCAGCTTTATCTCAAAGATAAGGTCCTTACCAGCAAGTGGGTGATTTGCATCAATCGTGATGGTCTCGTCAGTCACCTCTGTAACCACCACATCTGTTACCTGACCGTCCGGTGTCCTTAACTGAAGAACGAGCCCCACCTTTGGATCTATGTCTGGAGGAACCATCCTTCTTTCAACGACTGCTACAAGGTCGTCCCTGTAAGGTCCGTAGGCCTCATCTGAAGGAATGGAGATCGTCTTTGACTCCCCCTCGTTCATGCCCAATACAGCGTCCTCAAAGCCCTTTATGACCATACCCTCACCGAGAGTGAACTCAAGAGGGTCACGGTCAAGGGAGCTGTCGAACACTGTGCCGTCTTCCAGGAATCCACTGTAGTGGACCCTGACCCTGTCTCCTGACTTTGCCTGTGCCATAACTTTCTCCTTTCAAAAAATATCTCCTTTAAGAGTAACATAACAGGACAATATATTTCATCTGAATTAAGATGCTAAGAATTCCTTCATATTTTTAAAATATACAGAGGATGTCCTATCGCTTTAAAGTGACGGAAATTTTGACCCAACCAGGGCTCGCTCCGTTCATCTTCTGAAACTCGCTTACGCTCAAACAGTCAGAAGATACCCTTCGGGACACTCCGCTTCGCCCGGTAGGGTACCCCAAAATTATCCGTAAGTTGCTCAGGACATCCTCTGTATAAAATACAAACAACGAAAAAGGATGCCCTTTTTCATAAAACAAATTTAAAAGGATGTTTTATTTTCATCATAATTACGGCCCCATAGTTGTAAAGAAAAATCTGTTATAATATCAGATATGACAGTACGAAGGTTTACAAGACCCTTTGCATTGTTCCTCTTACTTTATCTGCTCTTACTCGTGCCCTTCTATGTTACCGTCAGGAGGGATATAATAAAGACCGTTCAGAAGGACATCCTTGCCCTTGAGGATGGCAGTATCGACTACTACGATACGGTGGAGCACATCTATCATTCCATTGACAGGTCGTTGATTGTTTATCTGTTTGCCGGTCTGTTTCTTTCTGTTGGATTTTCTTACATCCTCTTAAGAAGATACGAAAAACCTTTGAGCCTTCTTGTGCAGGCTGCTGAGGAGATAAAAAAGGGTAATCTTGATGTGGAGGTCAGCACCGACCAGAGCGAGGTTTTTTCTCAGTTCATAGAGATGTTTAATGAGATGGTTAAGGTCTTGAAGGAAAGAACGGATGAGTTAAAAAAGAAGGACCTCTATGTTAATACAATGATGGATGGACTCTGGGTTGTTGACATGAACGACAGGATAGTGGATGTAAACCCTGCCTTTTTAGAGATGTTTGGATACTCAAGAAAAGAGGTGATAGGTGCATCGTTGTATGATTTTTTTGACCATCAAAACAAACAGATTGTCCGTGAAGAGCTCGAAACAAAGAGGCTAAAGGGGGAACACTCTACCTATCAGGTGGAGATACTTGCAAGAGACGGCTCCCATGTGCCTGTTCTGATTACTGGTGCACCTATAATGGAGGGTGACCAGGTTATAGGAAAGATAGGGATTATAAAGGACTTTACCGAACAGGCAAGGCTTCTTCAGAAGCTGGAAGAGTCAAAGGAGCACCTTGAGATAATAATGAACAGCATTCAGGATGCGATAATCATAATCGACAGGGATTACAGAATCGTAAATGCAAATCTTAGGGCAAAGCAGAAGTTTGGAAGAGGCATAATAGGTAAAAAATGTCACGACATAACCCACAACGAATTACAACCCTGCTGGATGGTAGGTGAGGAGTGCCCTCTTAACACGGTTTTTTCAAAGGGTGAGGTCTTAAATACAATTCACGAACACTATGACCTTAAGGGTAACAAGTGTTATGAAGAGATTTATGCCTCACCCATTCGAGACAGAGAGGGAAACATCCTTTATATCCTTGAGTTGATGAGGGATGTAACGGAAAGGGTAAAACAGGAAAAAGAGCTTAAAAGGAGAAACCAGGAACTGACACTCCTTAATTCCCTTGCGTCGGTTATTAATCGCTCTCTTAACTCTGAGGAGGTCTTTTCAAAGGTCCTTGATAAACTGATTGAAACCTTTAACATGGACGGAGGAGGGGTTTTTATACTTAACGAAAACAAGAAACTGCTTGAATGCAGTTTTCACAGGGGTATATCGGAGCAGTTCGTAAGAGAGGCAGGCAAGGTAAGAGTTGGTGAGGACATCCCTGGCAGGGTGGCACTAACTGGAGAGGGTATTACCACCTCTGATGTGAGTGTTGACGAAAGGGTTCAGAGAACCATTCTTAAACACTCGGGAATTAAGGGATACTGCTGTTTCCCCATAAAGGGAAAGGAGAGGGTGCTTGGGGTTTACTGCCTGTTTAGTTTCAAGGAGTACAACTTTACAGAGGATGACGAAAGGATACTTTACTCTACAGGTGAGATGACAGGGCTTGCCCTTGAAAACATAAAACTATACGAAAGCATGAGAGAGATGTATCGAGTTCAGCAGGAAAGAAGACAGAAGGAAAAGGAGTTTCTGCTTGCCTTTACCTCAAAGCTTGCCTCTGTGGAAGATGCCAATGCACTTGTGAAGGAGGGGGCTGACCTGATTTATAAGTACACCCAGTCAGATGCCATAATGTTCTGGGAACTTGTTGATGACGAAAACCTCTCCATCAGGTATTCAAAGGGTATATCTCCAGGGGTGTCAACCCTGTCTTTTCATGTAACATGCCCTGAGGTATATGCAATAGAGATGAAAAAACCCATCAGTATTTACGATATATCCGAATACGAAAGGCTATACTTTATCGAAAGCCTCAAGATGGAGGGTTTTAAGTCTTTGCTTGCTCTGCCTGTGATGGTTGGTGAAAAGGTGCTTGGTGTGATAACCCTTGCTAACAGGCTTCATGTAAAGTACGATGATGACGAACTTCATTTCTTAAGGATAGTGGCAGATATCTTTGGAGTTGCCAGCGAAAGAAGCTATCTGTACGAAAAGAGGATATTTGAAAAGGGTCTTGCCGAGGCAATACTGAATACCATCTCTGAAGGGGTGTGCACCGTCAGTGTTACTGGAAGGATAATCTCGGTAAACAAATCTGTTGAGCGGTTACTTGGTGAAAAGGCGGTCTCCCTTGTCGGTCAGCACTACACCGATGTCTTCAGCAGGGTGTCTGACTCTGCCACAGAATGCCC
>WFMM01000130.1 GCA_015484595.1 Nitrospirota bacterium
ACTATGTCTCGGATTTTATCTTCTTAATTAGTTCAGGCAGCCTGTTCTTAAAATCAGGATACTGCTTGCTTAAAAACAGTTTTATCCCCTTTAATTCAAACCTCAGGTCTTCTATCTCCGAGACCCTTTCTGTGAGAGATTGTAACTCCATGGTTAAGGTTTGAATCTCCTTTTCAAGAAGCTTTATCCTCTCCTGTAGCTGTCTTTCTTCTTTCATTTAATACCTCTTATAGGGTTTATTTTATCTCTTATGCTTCATTTTTCTGCGAAGCTTTTTGTGTTTGTGCTTGTTGATCTTCTTCTTACGCCACTTCTTAACGCTTCCCACTTACTCACCTCCTTTCATCTTAGGGTGTAGGTGGCAGGGGGTAGGGGGTAGTTGAAAAAAAATATTATTACTCCCTATACGCTACTCCCTGCTCCCTGTATTTTACATTGATTCATAAATGCCTCAAGCTGTAACTCCGTAGTCGGTGACTCAGTGCCATCGTAGGGGATACTTATTGCTGGTATCCCGTACTGTTCAGATACTGCTCTCATTATGGCCGTTACCACAGTGCCAGGCATACAACCAAAGGGCATGGCATTAATTATACCAGATGCCCCTCGCTCTATCATATCAATTGCCTTTCCAACACTCAGTATTGCCTCACCCTCAAAGCTCTCATGGATGTAGGGTGATGCCTTTTTCATTATCAGTTTTACTGAAGGCTCTGGAACCGTCTTGAGCAGCTCCTCAAAAAGGCCCTCAAAGCTGTGGGCGATCCTTTCCTGATAGAGCTTTTTCAAAAGGAATTGTATAATACCAGAATAATCTTTTTTTCGCAAGGCCTTTTTCAATGACATGTGATTTATGTAAAAAATCCACTCATCTACAGGTGAAAGCCAAGCCTCACCACCAAGGGCTTCTACCTTTCTTACCAGGTCTTCGTTTGAAAACCTGTTAGATCTGACAAAGATCTCACCCACTATCCCAACAAGGGGTTTACGCTCTGATGTCCTCTTTAAAGAGGCAAAGTCCCTTTTCATCTCCCGAAGTATCTCCTCCAGGGCTCCGTTTTTTGACCTGAGAGCAGACCTTAACCTCTCTTTGTAGTGACTGTAAAGCTCATCAGCCGAGCCCTTTACCTCTTCGTAGGGCCTCGTTTCGTGCAGGCACTTTATAAGCATGTCAAAGGCAACGATTCCCCTCCATGCGTTTTTAATAAAGTCGTTTCCTACGATTCCAAGGTCTCTGTAAAGGGTGACATCCTGAACAGGTGAATAAATGGGCACATCCTTAAGCCCCAGTTTCTCAAGAATCATGCGCTGAAAGAGGTTGTACTGGCCAAACCTGCAGGGGCCTGTGCCTGAGGGCATGAAGAAAGCAGACTTTTCGGGTCTGAAGTCAGGTTCATAGACCTTTTTAATCATATCCCCAGTGGTTACGGTGCAGGGATAACACTCCTTGCCTGATACAAACTTTCTTCCAAGCTCCAGGGTCTTACTGTCTGACTCAGGTAGCACCTCAGCAGCCACACCACAGTAGTGAAAGGCAGCCTCAATGGCATAGGCATGGTCGCTCATTGAGGGGATGTAGATAGTCCTCTGGCCTCCATTTTTACCAATTCTTATCTGAACCCTTCTTGGTGGTTTCTGGGGTTTCCTTCTTAGCTTTCCCTTTTCGTACTGGGTCTTTATGCTGTCAAGGAATGCCTCACACCTTGTGATGGCTCCTGCATCTGCACTGTGTTCATCGATTTCAAGATGCAGATAGGGCTTTCCCTCAAGCTCCTTCTCAAAGTACTTCTGAATAAATGAATCAGGCCCACAGGAGAAATTTCCGATGAATATCGGAAACAGCTCTGTGTACTCTTTGATAATTCTTGCAGCCCTGAGAATCCTCTGCCCTGAACGCCAGTACATGTCTGGCCAGTCCTGATATATGTCTGTCTCGGGCAGAAAATCCATTGGCATTGACTGCACATTAAGGGTTGCAAGTTTCTTGGGAATCTCCAGGTTCATACCCATATCAAAGGCATTATAGGGTCTTCCAACTACTACGATGGTAGGCATCCTGAGGTCTCTTAGCACCTCCTGACCCTTTCTCTTTATAGCCCTGAAAAACTCCTCCTGAGCCTGTTCTGCCTTCTTAATTGCCTTTTTTATCTCTGACCTTGAGACTCCAAAGACCTTTAACTTCTCTTTCAGCTCTCTGAACAGATAGTCCCTGCCTTCCTTTAATTTAACAACCGGTGCTATTACATTTGCCTCCCTGAAAGCAACCCTTATCTGATAAGGAAAGCTCTGAGTTAGAGGGCAGGCATGTCCCTTGTCGTA
>WFMM01000131.1 GCA_015484595.1 Nitrospirota bacterium
ATCAGATACTTGTCAATAAGTACTGGATGCTCTGGCGATGCCTTAACTGCCCTCCTCATGTAATCAATCAGGGAGTCCTCGTCATAGACTATCTCCATTGCCCGCCCACCAAGCACATAGGATGGCCTTACCATCACGGGATAACCAATCTTAGCAGCCACGGTAATGGCCTCCTCAATGCTCATGGCTGTGCCGCTTTCAGGCTGTTTCAAAGCAAGCTTTTCTAAAAGCTCTCTAAACCTCTTTCTGTCCTCTGCCCTGTCTATGGCGTCAGGTGGGGTGCCAAGTATCCTGACTCCCTCACGCTCAAGCGGAACTGCAAGCTTAAGAGGTGTCTGACCACCAAACTGAACGATTACCCCTTCGGGTTTTTCAATCTCTACGATGTTAAGCACATCCTCAAGAGTAAGGGGCTCAAAATAGAGCTTGTCCGATGTATCGTAGTCAGTGCTTACAGTCTCAGGGTTACAGTTGACCATAATGGTCTCGTAACCAAGCTCTTTCAGTGCAAAAACAGCATGAACACAGCAGTAATCAAACTCTATACCCTGCCCTATCCTGTTTGGGCCACCACCAAGTATGATTATCTTCCTTTTATCAGTGGGCCTTGCCTCACACTCAAAAAATCCTCCCCCCTCCTTACTCCCGACTTTAAACACAGGCTTTTCATAGGTGGAATAAAGATATGGTGTGTATGCCTCGAACTCTGCTGCACAGGTATCAACCATCTTGTAAACAGCCCTCATGCCCGAGGACTTCCGTATCTGCCTTATCTCTGCTTCCCTTGTGCCCGTAAGCTCTGCAATCCTTCGGTCAGAAAAACCCATCTCCTTTGCCCTTCTTAAAAGTGCAGGGTCAGGGCTTTTGGGGTTAAAATCCCTCTTTATAATCTCCTCAAACTGGATTATCTCTTTTATATTGTTTAAAAACCAGGGGTCAATGTGGGTAAGCTCGTAGATATCCTTAACAGTCATCCCTGCCCTGAAGGCCTGTGCTATGAACCAGACTCTATCGGCATTTGGTGTTTTTAGTTTTTCTCTTATAAGCTCTGTGTCATCCTCTCTTTCCTCAAAGCCATAGCTGTCTATCTCAAGGCTTCTTAGTGCCTTCTGGAGAGACTCCTTGAAGGTTCTGCCAATGGACATAACCTCTCCCACAGACTTCATCTGTGTTGTAAGGGTTGGGTCTGTCTCTGGAAACTTCTCAAAGGCAAACCTTGGAACCTTTGTAACCACATAGTCTATGGTTGGTTCAAAGCTGGCAGGGGTTTCACGGGTTATGTCGTTAGGTATCTCATCAAGGGTAAGTCCCACAGCCAGCTTGGCAGCTATCTTTGCAATGGGAAAACCCGTTGCCTTTGATGCAAGTGCTGAGGAGCGAGAGACCCTTGGGTTCATCTCAATAACCACCATCCGTCCGTTTTCAGGGTTCAGGGCAAACTGTATGTTACTTCCACCTGTGTCAACACCTATCTCCCTGATAACCGAGATTGCAGCATCCCTCATCCTCTGGTACTCCCTGTCAGTAAGGGTCTGTGCAGGCGCAACGGTGATGCTGTCGCCTGTGTGCACTCCCATGGGGTCAAAGTTCTCTATGGAGCAGATTATCACCACATTGTCTTTACCATCACGCATCACCTCAAGCTCGTATTCCTTCCAGCCAAGCACTGACTCTTCAACAAGCACCTGACTTACAGGGCTAAGCTTCAGTGCCTTCTCAAGAAGCTCTCTGTATTCTTCCATATTGTATGCCACTGCACCACCTGTGCCACCAAGTGTAAAGGCAGGCCGCAGAATGGCAGGAAACCCCACATACTCAATTGCATCAAGCCCCTCCTGCATGGAGTTTACTGCCACAGACCTTGGCACCTCAAGCCCGATGTTTGCCATTGCCTCTTTGAAGAGGTCACGGTCTTCAGCCTTCTTTATTGCCTCAAGGCTTGCGCCAATAAGCTCAACACCGTAGCGTTTTAATATGCCTGATTCGGCAAGTTCAACTGCCAGGTTCAGGGCAGTCTGCCCCCCCATTGTGGGAAGGAGTGCATCAGGCCGGTCCTGTGCTATGATCATCTCAAGCACCTCTTTTGTAAGGGGCTCTATGTAGGTGATGTCAGCAATCTCAGGGTCGGTCATGATGGTTGCAGGATTGGAGTTTACAAGCACCACCTCATAGCCCAGCTCCTTCAAGGCCTTACACGCCTGGGTGCCTGAGTAGTCAAACTCGCAGGCCTGCCCTATCACTATCGGGCCCGAACCTATAAGCAGTATTCTCCGTAAGTCCTCTCTCTGTGGCACGATTAACCTCTCGATATTTGTTTTTACAGGTTTATCTTTGTTCTAAGATTAATTTTGTATCTCTGCTAAAACCTCTTTCAAATTTACCTTTTCTGACGGCCTTACCTCATTAAAAAATCTTTTAACTCCTTCTGTCTCCTTTGCCAGTCCTTTAAAGCTTCATAATAGGCATACCACAAAAAATACTCTTCATTATCACCAAGTAAACCTTTTGAAAACCTTTTAACAAATGTGCCCGTTCGCATATTGTGCTTTTGTTCAAGGCATCTTAACTTGTCTTTAAGGTTTTTCAAAGCAATCTTTGTTATATGAATCTCTCTTTTTATGGAATCCTCAACAGTTCTTGTAATAGTCATAAAGCTAACCTCCCATACCAAGAAAACTTCTTAATTTTACCAGAACACCCTCTACATCATCTCTACTGTCAGAGGTTAGGATAACGAGGCTTTGGTCATCAAAGTCAAGCACAAGGTTGTAAAAATCCTGGGGCTTTCCAAACCCTGGGATCACTGTTCCATGCTGAAGGGCTATCTTTTCAACGAACTCCACTGCGTCAGGGTTTTCTGGCTCAAACCTCCTGTGCTCCACCCTTACATCCTTTAACTGGCTTAAACTCTTTTGCACCCTCTTTTTAAAAAGTGGTCTATGAAGCGTAATGGTAAAACCCCTTTTATCTATCAAAGTCTCAAGAAAGGGCTCTTTAAATAAAAAAATCCTTGAAAGAAGCGTTGTCAGAGCAAAAAGCACTGCCGCCAATGCGTAGGATAAAAGACTTACACCTGCGGTAAAATATACCACTACCAGGAATACAAGTGTTAAACCTGCTCCTACAAAGCTTGAAGCAAGCTCACGGCTGAATATTCCACTATGAAGAACACTCCCCTTTTCAGCCCTGAATGTCCTTGCAACAAGCACTACCCTGCCCTCTTCAATACTCAGTTTGTATCTTTCCTTTTGCCCTTCGTTAATCAACATAAATCAACCTGATAAACATTCTTTCTCAGTCCGTATAAGTTAATCTAAAATCGATTGTAATGCACCTTCTCAAACTGCAAAGAATCAAAGGGATGGGGTTGTTTTTGCTCTGAAGGATAGCCAATACCTATTATTGATTCCACCACAAGGTTCTCAGGAATACCAAGGGCATCCTTTACATACTCCTCAGCAGTCTTCTTTCCGTCGTGCATCCTCTTACGAATCTGCACCCAGCAGCTACCAAGTCCAAGGTCCTCTGCCTGAAGTTGAATGATAATCGATGCAATTGAGCAGTCCTCTACCCAGACATCGCACCTCTCAGGGTCAGCACATACCACTATGGCAAGAGGTGCCTCCTTAAGGAATGCTGAGCCATGCTCCTTTGCCTTTGATAGTTTTTTTATGAGTTCCCTGTCCGTTACCACAACAAACTCCCAGGGATTAAGGCTCCGTGAAGAAGGAGACCTCAAAGCAGCCTCTACGATCAGCTCTATTTTCTCTTTTTCAACTTCTCTTTCCTGATATCTCCTTATTGACCTTCTCTTTCTCACTAAATCAATAAACATCCCTTCTTCACCCCTTTCAGCTACGCTCTATTATCTCTCTGAACCTGAAGAATATGCCCCTTGCATCGTTAGGCCCCGGGCCTGCCTCTGGATGGTGTTGCACTGAAAAAAGTGGCAGTTCCACATGCTCCATCCCCTCTTCTGTGCCATCATAAAGATTCTTATGAGTCAATCTTACCCTGTCTCCCAGCCCCTTTACATCAACACAGTAGTTGTGATTCTGGGAGGTGATCTGAACCTGTCCGGTGGAAAGCTCCATCACAGGATGATTGCCTCCGTGATGGCCAAACTTCAACTTGTATGTTCTTCCGCCAAGGGCAAGTCCCAGTATCTGATGGCCAAGACATATTCCAAAGACAGGAAGTCGGCCAATCAGTTTTTTTGCATTTTCAATTCCATAGACCACTGCCTCTGGGTCACCGGGGCCATTGCTGAAGAGCACACAGTCGGGCTTACGCTCAAGCACCTCCTCAGCCGGTGTAGTGGCTGGAACCACGGTGATATCAAACCCTGCAGTGGCAAGGTTTCTGAGGATACTGAACTTGACACCAAAATCATAAACCACCACAGAATATCTCTTAAGTCCCGCAGGCTCTGGCTCTTTCTGCCACTTCCGGACCGTTTCTGACCAGGTGTATTCCTTTTCGGTTGTGACGAATCTTACGAGGTCAACCCCTCCAATGCCTGGATGGTCTTTTATCTTTTCATAAAGGCTTTCAGGCTCTGGGTCAACAGAGGAGATGATTCCCATCTGTGCACCATGGTTACGGATATGTCTGGTAAGAAGACGAGTATCTATTCCAGAGATGCCAACAATTCCGTACTGTTTAAGATATCCGTCAAGGTCACCTTCGGAGCGCCAGTTGCTGTGGTAGGGTATGTACTCCTTAACCACAAAGCCCTCCACCTTCGGGCCACCTGCTGACTCGATGTCCTCTTTGTTCACACCATAATTGCCTATCTCTGTATATGTCATGGTTACTATCTGCCCTTTATACGAGGGGTCGGTCAGTATCTCCTGGTAACCGGTTATTGAGGTGTTAAAGACCACCTCCCCCACAGCCTCGCCTTCTGCTCCAAGGGCCTCACCCTCAAAGACAAGGCCATCCTTAAGAACAAGCAATGCCTTCTTCATACTTCCTCCGATGGTATTTCAACTGCTTTCTTTATTAAAAACTCCTTTACCTCTTCCTTACCCGGCGCCTCTACAGTATAAATGACATCCTCTGTGTAATCAATATCATCAAAGTAGCATAGCTGCTCCCTGAAAAGCCTTTCGTTAAACTCACCCCTGTAAATCTGTCTTGCCTTTCTTACCACATCGGTCAGATCGTAATGGTATTTAAATATAAAATAAAAGTCCACATAGTCCTTCCACTTACCTCTCCTGCCAAGAGTATATGCCTTCATAGCAGCTATTGTGAGGACATCGGGCATACTGATTATGCCATCAAGATCCACATCATGCTCAATCTTAAAGGGATACTCAAGAAAGGTAAGCTTTACTTGATTTACAACTATGGAGAGTTCTTCGGAACTCCTCTCAATAGTAGCCTCAATGTCGTACCCAGCTCTCCTTATCTTTTTTGTTATGTGTAGTGCATTTATAGGCTTTTCAGAAAACAGATCAAAGTCTACAGACCTTCTGTGTCCAATCTGCAAAGCAAGGGCTGTTCCACCTGTCATATAAAAATAATCGCTAAAAGCTCTAAGCAGGCCAAGAAGCTCGATCTGTTTTTCTGTCAAAATATCTTTATACATCTCTGGAGTTTGTTTCGAAAAAGTATTTAAGATAGTTAATGGTTCTTTTTTTATAATTGCTTCTCCCACTTCTTACCTGCTTATTAAATATTTCTGACATTCTTTTTAATCCAAAGAGTTTTACTAACAACAGGAAATCTTCAAAATCACCACGGGACAAAACGATCTCAAATAATGCCTCCTCAGAAAGTGCCTCAGGATTTGCAATGTCCCAAAAAAGATAGGGTTTTTTTGCTGCAAGCATCTTAATCTCTTCTCTCATAAACCCTTCCCTTACACACAGTAAGTCTCACCCTGCCCTGAAGCACAAAACCTTCAAAGGGCGTGTTTTTCCCCTTTGAGAAAAACTGCTCAGGTTCAACCCTCCACTCAGCCTCAGGGTCAAAAACAGTGATGTCAGCATCAGCCCCCCTCTTCAGGCTGCCTTTATTTAAACTTAGAATCTCTGCTGGATTTGAGGTCATCTTCTTCACAACTTCTTCAATACTTAACAC
>WFMM01000132.1 GCA_015484595.1 Nitrospirota bacterium
CAATGATACTCACAATCCTTTTGGCTGCTGAGGCTGTCCGCTCTGCAAGCTTCCTTACCTCATCTGCCACCACAGCAAATCCCTTTCCATGCTCACCTGCCCTTGCTGCCTCAATGGCTGCATTCAGGGCAAGGAGATTTGTGTGCTCTGCGATTTCATTTATGACCGTAATGATCTCCCCAATTTCCCTGCTGTTTTCACCAAGCTTTTCGATCTGCTCTGCCACCACCTTTACGGAGTTTGAGATCTCCTGCATGCTAAAAACCGTGTCCTGCACTATGTCCATACCCTCCTCAGCGAGCGTGGCCGTTTTTTCTGTAACCCTTTCTGCATCCTCAAGATTCTGTACCATTTCGGTTGCTGTATTGGCTATTATTACCGTGCCAGTGGTGTACTGCTCTGTCTGTTTTACCTGCTGCTTCATCCCTGAAACGAGATACTCAACTGATTTGTTCAGTCTGATAAGTCCCTTATAAAGCTCTCTTATATACCCTGAAAGCAGACTGATTGCCTGCTCTGCATCCCTTATTATCCTTCCAAGAAACTGCTCTACATTACTAAAAACCCCCTCTTCGGAGGTCTCGGGAACTTTAATCTCAAAGGGCTCTGTTATCTTTGTTATCTCCCTGTCTAACTTATAGGCCTTTCTCTTTAAGATTAAAAGTCCAAAGACGGCACAGAGCAGTATGGACAGAACCAGTCCAAGCAGGGTTACTAAAAGGATAGCACCAACACCAACCTTTTCGTGAAGCATAAGAGCAGATAATATCATAGAGGAGAAAACCTCTCCTGCTATCAGTATTCCTGCAAGCAGGATAAAACTCAGGTACACCCTCCTCGTAAGATAAGGTATCATGCAGACCTCCTTAAATGCCCCTCTTTTATCCTCTTTCGGACATAAAGGAGAAAACTTTAATTAATTAATTTTAATTGTTGAAAGGGGTCAGATAAATCCCCTATAATCAAAACAGAGGGGATGAAAGGAGAGATTCCTGATAGGATAAAAAAGGAGATAGAGGAGCTCGTTAAGGAGCTCAACTATCACTGTTACAGATACTATGTGCTTGACTCACCTGTAATCTCTGATGAGGAATACGACCGCCTCTTCCGAAGGCTTAAGGAGCTTGAAGAAAAATACAACTATATTCTTCCTGACTCTCCCACCCGTCGGGTAGGCGCCCCACCGCTTGATAAGTTCGAAAAGGTAAAGCATAACGAACCCATGCTTTCACTTGACAATGCCTTTAATGCCAAAGAGTTAATGGAGTTTGACAGGCGTATTAAAAGGCATCTTAAAACCAGCAGGGAGATTCAGTACACGGTTGAGCCAAAGTACGACGGTCTTGCCATTGAGCTTACCTACGAGCAGGGGATACTCGTCAGGGCATCCACCCGTGGTGATGGTTATGTGGGAGAGGATGTAACGCAGAACATAAAGACCATAAAGTCCATACCACTTCGTATTGAAGGCACCCGAAGGGTTCCTGAGCTTATTGACATAAGAGGTGAGGTTTACATGTACATAGAGGACTTTGAGGCACTAAACAGAGAGCGTGAGAAAGAGGGTGAGAGCCTTTTTGCAAATCCCCGTAACGCTGCAGCAGGCTCTGTGCGTCAGCTTGACCCCAGTGTTACGGCCTCAAGGAAACTACACCTTTCCTGCTATGGAATAGGTGCCTTAAAGGGTATGGAGTTTAAGTCACAGTGGGAGTTCATCCAGTGGCTAAAGGAGGCAAGGTTTCCGGTGCCTTACATCGTGCGGCTCGTAACAGGAATAGACGAGGTGATAAAGGCAGTTAAGGAGCTTGAAGAAAAGCGGAACTCTCTTCCCTTTGAGGCAGACGGTGCAGTGGTTAAGGTAAACGACTTTTCACTTCAGAGGGCACTTGGCGTTAAGACCCGTGAGCCTCGATGGGCTATTGCCTATAAGTTTGCTGCCCATCAGGGCACCACAGTGATAAAAGAGATCTTGCCCAGCGTGGGAAGAACAGGGGTCATAACCCCGGTTGCCATACTTGAGCCCGTGCGGATTGGAGGGGTAACGGTCTCGAGGTCAACCCTTCACAACTGGGATGAGATAAAGCGGAAAGACATCCGTGTTGGGGATACCGTGGTGGTGGAAAGGGCAGGTGATGTGATACCCCATGTGATAATGGTGATAAAGGACAAGAGAACAGGCAAAGAAAAGGTCTTTCCCATTCCAGAGAAGTGCCCTGTCTGCGGTGCAAAGGTGGTAAGACCGGAGGGCGAGGTTGCGGTGCGGTGTGTGGGGCTTAACTGCCCTGCTCAGGCAGTGGAGAGGATAAAGCACTTTGTATCAAAGGGTGCCATGGACATAGAAGGGCTTGGACAGAAGAATGTGGAACTACTGTACAGCGAAGGAAGGATAAAGCACTTCACAGACCTCTACAGACTCAAAAAAGAGGACATACTGAGCCTTCCAAGGTTTGCTGAAAAGTCTGCCCAGAACCTTATAGATGCTATCAATCGGAGCAAAAAGACCACCCTTTCAAGGTTTCTCTACGCCCTTGGCATTCTACATGTGGGTGAGTTTACCGCAAAACTCCTTGCAAAGAGATTTAAGAAACTGGAAGACCTCTACAATGTCTCCCCCGAGGAGATACTCCAGATACCCCAGATTGGTGAAAAGATTGCCACATCGGTTTCTCAGTTTTTCTCAGACCCTGAAAACATAAAGGCCATAGAGGAGCTAAAATCTCTGGGACTTAAGGTGGAAAACCCTGATTATGAGGAAGGAAAGGAAAAAAGGCACAGACCCCTTGAGGGGCTTACCTTTGTCATAACAGGCACCCTGCCAGAGCCCCGTAAAGAGGTGGAGGCAAAGATTGAGGCCCTTGGCGGACACGCCTCCTCATCGGTCTCCAGAAAGACCGATTACCTGGTGGTTGGTGAAAACCCGGGCTCAAAGCTTAAAAAGGCTCAAACCCTGGGTGTAAAGACCATAGATTACAACGAGCTTGTCAGGATGATGGAGGGTGAATAGAAAATGAAGATAGAGGACTACTCCTTTGGCCGTATAAAAATCAATGGTGAAACCTACACAAAGGATGTAATCATACTGCCCGACAGGGTCTATCATCCCTGGTGGCGAAAGGAAGGGCACAGACTTTCAATGGAAGACCTGGTGGAGGCACTTTCCGGAGAGCCTGAGGTTCTGGTCATTGGCCGTGGTTACGCAGGTGTAATGAGGGTGCCAGATGATGTGGTCAGAGCCCTTGAGGAAAGGGGCATAAAGGTGGTGGTCCAGAAGACCAGAGAGGCTGTAAAGACCTTTAACAGCCTTAAGGACAAAAGGGCTGTGGCAGCCCTTCACCTAACCTGTTAACTGAAACCCTACCTCGTCCCTTTCGTGGGTAATCCTTACCTCAGGCAGAGAATCAATAAAGGCCCTTCCGTAGGCTCTGCGAAGGATGCGGCTGTCAAGCACAGCCACCACCCCTGTGTCGGTTGAGCGTCTTATCAAACGACCAAAGCCCTGCTTGAAGGTGATTATTGCCTGCGGCACCTGATAATGCAAA
>WFMM01000133.1 GCA_015484595.1 Nitrospirota bacterium
AGGATAGGTGACTTCTTTGTAACCGTAACAGGTGACATCAATGTAATCTCAGCAGACTGCTTCAGGGTGATGAAGGATGGTGCCATTGTGTGTAACTCAGGACACTTCAATGTGGAGATTGACCTTGAGGGTCTTAAAAAGCTTACAAAGTCCACCCGAAAGATAAGGGACTTTGTTCAGGAACACACCCTGAAAAACGGAAAAAGAATATATGTGCTTGGTGAGGGCAGGCTCATCAACCTTGCGGCAGCAGAGGGACATCCCTCGTCTGTTATGGATATGAGCTTTGCCAATCAGGCACTCTGTGCAGAGTACATCTGGAAGAATAAAAAGAAACTGGATAGGGATGTCTACAAGGTGCCAGAGCAGATCGACAGAGAGATTGCCATGCTCAAGCTCAAATCCATGGGCATAGAGATAGACAGGTTAACGAGGCAGCAGAAGAAGTACCTGAGCAGCTGGGAGATGGGGACCTGACAGGACCTGAAATGCCTGTTAACCTGAAGGCCTTAGACGAAGCACAGTTAAAAGAGTTCGTACTTGGAGAGGGGCTTGAGCCTTACAGGGCTTTACAGCTTCTTGGCTGGATATACGAAAAGGGTGTTCAGAGGATAGAGGATATAACCGTTTTTTCAAAGCCCTTAAGAGAGGAGCTTTCAAAGAGGGCCTACATAAGCTGTCTTGAGCCCCTGAAGAGACTGAAGTCAAAGGACGGCACCGAGAAATTCCTCCTGCGCCTCGAAGATGGCGAAACCGTAGAGACCGTTTTGATACCCGAAGAGCAGAGGCTAACCCTGTGCATCTCTTCTCAGGTTGGCTGTGCAATGGGATGCAGGTTCTGTGCAACCGCAAAAGTTGGATTCAGGAGAAATCTCCTTGCCCACGAAATAGTTGACCAGATAATCACTGTTCAGCGTCTCATAGCCCCCCGCCGTATCACGAACATCGTGCTTATGGGCATGGGAGAGCCCCTTAAAAACACAGAAAATGTTGCCGAGGCCCTAAGAAGGATCACCACCCTTTTGAGGATATCAAAAAGGAGGATAACACTATCTACCTCAGGTGTGGTTGATGAGTTAAGAAGGCTACCAGATATTGCCCCGAGGGTGAACCTTGCGGTCTCACTTAATGCAACCACCAATTCACTGAGAGACAGGCTGATGCCGGTTAATCGTGCCTATCCTCTGGAAAAACTACTTGATGCCCTGAGAGCGTATCCCCTTGAGCCAAGAAGAAGGATAACCTTTGAGTACATTCTCATTAAGGGTGTGAACGATTCCAGGGATGATGCACTCAGGCTTTGTGACCTTTTAAGGGGCATAAGGGCAAAGATAAACCTGATTCCCTTTAATCCCTTTGAAGGCTCAGGGTTTGAAAGACCTGATGAAAGGACAGTTGAGGGGTTTCAAAACCTGTTGATAAAGAGGGGCTATACGGCTGTGATAAGGAAGTCCAGGGGAGATGACATCTCTGCTGCCTGCGGACAGCTAAAGGGACAGTACGAGCTGCAGGTATAGGGGAACATCAGTTTGTCTCAAGGTATTTCTTTACCAGTCTGATAAGCTCCTGTGTCTGTATGGGCTTTGGCAGATAAGCATTTGCGCCGATAGCCATGGCCTTTTTTCTGTCTTCCTCAGCCCCTTCTGTGGTGATGATGATTACCGGTATGTCCTTGTAAGAGGGGTTTGAGCGAACAAGACTGACCAGTTTCAGCCCATCCATAACAGGCATGTTGATGTCAGCAAGGATTATGTCAACCTGATTTTCCGAAAGCTTCTTAAGTGCGTCAACACCATCTGTGGCCTCGATGACCTTTGCCTTTTCAATACGACGCATGGCAAAGCTGATAAGCTGTCGCATGGTTGGTGAGTCTTCTACAACCAGTATGTTCGGCATAACACCTCCCGCAAAATAAAATTCTCAACTACAGGGTGTAGGGCATAGCGTGCAGGGTGTAGTTTTTTTATATACCCTACCCCCTACACCCTATTTTCTACTTCCTGTCCTTTAACAATTCCAGAAAGCCCTGTATGGTTGATAGCTTCCTTTCTGACTGTGTGTAGAGCCTTGAAGAAAAAATAGCCGTTGCTGCATGACCTGCAAGTAGATTAAAGAGCTCGTAATCCACATTGGAAAACTCCTTTTTCTGGATAAGAAAGGAATATATAGCTATAACACCAATAACATGCTCTTTTATCTTAAGGGGAATACAAACCATGGGCTTTTGAAGGTCAATGTTGTCTGTGTGCACCAACTCGTCAGGGAAGTATCCCTCGCCCTCCTTTGCAACCCTGCCTATGATACCCTCTCCGATCTTTATCTTTGGCAGTGCCCCGGTATCAAGCCCCTCGGCAGCTACTGCTGTGAGGTCGTTACTCTTTTCATCTATTAGCATTATGGCAAAGCGGTCAGCTCCGATGAGGTTTATTATTATCTCAAGCACTATCCTCAGAACCTCTTCGTAGTCAAGCGTGGAGTGTAACTGGTAGCTTGCCACATAGAGGTTTGCCAGGTTGTTGTTTTCCTCTTCCACCTCTATGTACTTCTTAGCAAAGTCACGGTTTTCTTCCTCTACCTTCCTGTAACGCTGTTTTAGGGACTGGATCTCCTCTTCCAGCATCTTGATGTGCTGTTCGTAATGCTGAAGCCTCGTCTTGTTTTCACTCTGCGAAAGGGCCTCCTCTAATTCGGCAACCCTGTAACGGAGACGCTCATTTTCCTGTAGGAGCCCCTTGGTAAATTCCTCACCCTTTTTAAATAGCTGTAAAAACTCCTCTGCCTTTCTTAAAATGGGTTTTTCCTTCATTTCCTTCAATATATGCTTAAGATCCTCGACGGTATATCCTTTAGATTGACCACTTCCTTTGCCAGTCCAGCGTTTATAACCTCCTTTGGCATCCCAAAGACGACTGCGCTCTCTTCAGACTCTGCTATTATGTATCCACCAGTGTCAGAGAGTTTCATTGCACCCTGTAGGCCATCGTTTCCCATACCAGTAAGTATAACACCAATAGCCCTGTTTTTGTAAATCTCTGCCACAGACTTAAAGAGCCTGTCAACCGATGGTGTGTATTTGTCATCGTCGGTTGAGGGCTGTAGCTTTATCACAACCTTGCCCCCTGTGCGTTTCACTGTAAGGTGCTTTCCACCAGGTGAGATGTAGACATGAGATGAAAGCACATCCTCTCCATCCTCTGCCTCTTTAACAGTGAGGGGCACGATTTTGTTAAGTCTCTCGGCAAAGGCCTTTGTGAATCCTGCTGGCATGTGCTGGGCTATAAGGACGGGCATGTCAAGGTCTCCGGGGAGACTTTTCAGTATGTACTGCACTGCCTGTGGGCCCCCTGTGGAAGAGCCAATGGCAAGCACATTGAAGGTAGTCTTCCTTTTCCTGAGCCCCCTGGCAGGGCTGATGACCCTGAGTTGCTCTATGTTTTTCTGAAGTTTAGTAGTGGATAGCTTCTCAATAGAGTCGATCTTTTTGTGAAGGTCTTTTTTTATCTTTTCAAGCCTCTCTGATGCCCTTGGGGTGGGTTTTACTATGAAGTCCATTGCCCCGAGCTCAAGGGCGTTAAAGACGGTCTTTTCGTCTCCAAGTGCACTGACCACAATTACAGGAATGGGCCTGTGAGAAGAAAGCCACCGAAGGAATCCAAAACCGTCCATGTTGGGCATCACAAGGTCAAGGGTGATCAAATCAGGTTGATACTTCAGGGTCTTTACGATTGCATCGAGCCCATCAAAGGCTACTGCTACGACCTCGATGTCCTTTCTTTCGTCAAGCATCCTTCGTATGGTCTGTCTGCTGAATGCAGAGTCATCCACTACGAGGACCTTTTTCCTTTTCTTCACAAATGCTCCTTTTGGGGTTTCTGGTAAACAAGGTCATTTTTCAGGTGTTTAAGCTCAAAGTCAGTGGAGATGTTGATAAGTGATTCAGCATGTCCAAGAAGCAGAAAGCCCTCATCGTTAAGTATCCTGAAAAAACCGTCTATTACCTTTTTCCTTGATGGAAGGTCAAAGTATATAAGCACATTACGGCAGAAGATAACATCCATCTTACCAAGGAACAGGAGCTTGTCGGTATTAAGCAGGTTGATGTATCCAAAGCTTACCAGTCTTTTTACATCGTCCTTTATCTTATAAACCCCCTCGTCCTCTTTTTGAAAGTATCTTTCGATGAAGTAGTTATCAGTGGCTCTGAAGGAGTTTTCCCTGTAAATACCTCTTCTTGCAGCCTGCAGCACCCTGCGGTTAATATCTCCTCCAAATATGTCAATATCCCATCCATAAAAGAGATTGCTCTCCAGTATAAGCATGGCAAGGGTGTAGGGCTCTTCACCGGTTGAACAACCGGCAGAGAATATCCTTAATCTTCTGGTCCTGTAGTTTTTTTCCTTCAATATGTGGAGTATCTCCTCTGAGAAGGCATCAAGCTGGTGTTTTTCCCTGAAGAAATAGGTCTCATTTACAGTGAGGATGTCCATTATGATGGAGAGCTCCTCTTCACGGTTTTTGTTGTAGAGCAGGAAGCGGTAGTAATCTCTGAAGTCCTGCATGTTGTGTTCCTGCAGTCTGCCGGCAAGCCTTCTTTGAAGAAGCTCAAGGGAGGAGTCACTGAAGTAGATACCTGAATAATCCCTTATCAGGTCCCTCAGCAGCCTGAATACATCACGGGAAAGTTCAACATACTTTACTGGCTCAAACACCGAGTGCTCCCTCTATTGCCTCTTTGACGAGTGGGTCTTCTTCTGTGTCAAGTAGCTCTTCAAGAAGCTGTCTTGAGTGTTCGGTATTTATCTGGGCAAGAGACTTCACAGCGGCAAGTCTCGTTGCCCAGTCAGGGTCTTTAAGAAACTCACCTATGAGAGACTCTGCATCCTTAAACCTTGAAAGTGAAAGTATTGCGGTTCTTCGTATCTCAGCATCCTCTGCTCTGGTCATCTCTGCTATGGCATGCATAGATTCCTGGTCGTTGAAAACCGAAAGTGACTCTATAGCCCTCGTGACAACGAGGCCGTTTTCGTCACGGAGCATCTCCATTAGCCTGTCTCTGCTTTGGGCTTTCCTGAAACCACCAAGCACCCTCGCAGCTGCTGCCCGAACATGCTCGTTGGTATCAGAGCTCATCACAAGTGCCATTTCAAGGGCCTCCTCTGAGTTGAAGCCCTCAAGGTTGCTTACCACCTTAACTCTCACATGCGGTGATTCATCATTCAGTGCCATCTTTATGTACTTTGTGCACTCAGGGGTCATTGCTCTTTTACAAATCCAGCACACTGCAAGGGAAGCTGCAACACGGACGCTTTCAGAGGGGTCTTTAAGGAGGAAACCAAGCTTTTCTATTACATCAGCAGAGAGTATCTTTCCACTTAAAATGGCAGCATTCTTTCTTACCCTTTCGTTTTCATCCTGAAGGAGCTCTGTTAACTTTTCTTTCTTTATAAATCCGCTGAGATTTTTGAGTGCCTCTACAGCGGCAATCTGCACATCAGGGTAGGGATGGCTGAAGAGCTTTATGAGCCTATCAACGCTCTTTTCGTCACCCACGAAACCGAGGCCAAGGGCAGCGTTTCTTATTACATGACCATCACGGTCATCAAGGAGCCTCATTAACACAGGGTAGTATCTTCTGTCCCTGAGCTCAGATAGTGCCTCGGAGATGACCCTTCTTTTTTCAGGTGTCACCCTGTCAAGAAAGGAAAGCAGTATCTCTGGGTGAGCCCGGGATATGTGAATTAAAGAGCGTCTGACTGTCTTTCTGAGGGATTCGTCTTCTGAAAGCTCAAGCAGATGCTCTACAGAGCGTGGGTCTTTTAAGATGCCAAGGAGAAATACCGATGCCCTTTTTACATCCTCTCTTTTGCTTTCAAGGTGATTAAGCAGAAGCTCAAAGGCCTCGTCTCCAAACTCACCCGTAAGTGCATCGGCTATGAACTCCTCAGATACTCCTCTTTGGTAGAAACGCTCAAGTGCCTTAATGGTTTCTTCCTGAATTGACCTTCTCGTGTCCTTTAAAAAGGGCACGATCTCCTTAAGCACATCAGCTTCGGCAAACACCGAGAGTGCCCTGATTGCAGGCTCTGTGAGGGGTCTTCTTTTAAGAGATGCCACAAGGTAGGGGATTGCTTCCTTATCTCCTATCCTTGCCACAGCCTCAATAGCAGGATAGGCTGTCCAGAGGTCGTCACTTTTTATGACCTCAATAAGCTCCCTTACGACAGACTTCTCTCCGAGTCTTCCGAGGTACTCTACTGCACTTGCCTTTACATTCTGGTCAGCATCCTTCAGGCCTTTAAAAAGCACTCCCAGGGTTTCCCTACCGCCAATGCTTCCAAGTATGTCAATTACAAACTTTCTTACATCACTGTTTTCCGTGCTAAAGGCCTCTTCAAGATAGGGCACCGCCCATTTACCCATCCTCACTAATGCCTCTATCGCGGTGTTTCTTGCACCAGCGTTGTCTTCGATGTAGAGTAGCTCTATGAGGGGTCTGATGATGTCCTCAGGTAAAAACCTCTCAACTGCCACATCAAGGGAGGTCTTTCTAACACGCCAGCTACTGCTTTTAAAGCCCTCCATCAAAGCAGGAATCTCTTCCTTTTTCCCTTTAAGGGAAAGGAGTCTCTGTCTCAACTCTTCTACTGAGGGGTTATCCATCTCTGGTTATCCTCTTTTTTGAATCCTTTAACATTATCTTTTCTTCAGTACTTAAGACCTTGTCAAGATTCAGTATAATGGCAACCCTTTCTGTGTCAATCTCTGCAACCGATTCTATAAACTCTGCCCTGAACCCTCTGAAAAGCCTTGAGGGTTTTGATAGTCTATCTTCATCTACAGTGACTATCTCAAGCACCTCGTCCACTTCAAGCCCGATCTTTTCATTTTCCACCTTTACGATTATGATTCTTGAGGATTCTGATTGCTCCTCAATTCCAAACCTCTTTCTCATGCTTACAACCGGGATGAGTTCACCTCTGAGGTTTATAAGTCCCTCTATAAAACCTGGCAGGTCATAGACATGATGAAACTTCATGGGATTGATGATTTCAACCACCCTGAAGACATCTACTGCAAAAAACTCCTCCTTTACCTGAAAAACAAGAAACCTCATTCCTCTTTCTCCTCTGTCTTGAAGATGTTTATCTCTTTCTTAAGGAGCTCTACCTCTGTCTGCAGGGATGAGATAAATATTGAAACCTCCTTTACCTCTCTGACTGTCTCTTTACCCATCTTAAGTGCCTCCTCCATTGACTTTACTATCCTTTGGTTGACCCTTTGCTGCTGGGATGAGGCTGTGGCTATCTCTGAGGTCTTCTCGTTTGCTGTCTCTATGTTGTTTGTGATAAAGGTGGTGCTTTCTACCTGCTCCTCGGTTGCCTTTTTGGTAATCTCTGCAGCGTCCTTTATGGAGCTTATCCTTTCAAGAAGATAATTCAGTCCCCTTTCCTGCTCGTCCGTGGCTCGATTGACATCCTGTATCATTGCCCTGATGTGCTCAATGGCTGTTACGATTAATTCAAGTCCCTTTGCCTGCTCTGTGGCAGCAATCTCTATCTTATGTGCTATCTCTGCTGATTTTTTTGATGCAAGCATAATGTCATTTAGGCTTTCTGCGGTTTTTACGACAGACCTGTTTCCATCTCTGATTAGTATAGAGGTCTGTTTTGTTTCGCTAACTGCGTCCTTTATCTCCTTTTGTATGGTCTGAACAATAGAGGCTATCTCCTTTGTAGACTTTGCAGTTCTGCTTGAAAGCTCCTGCATCTGCTCTGCCACCACTGAGAAACTCTTACCGTGCTCTCCTGCCTGCACGGCAAGTATCTGGGCATTGAGACTTAAAAGCCCTGTTTGCTCTGTTATGTCCTTGATCACGGAGATGATCTTTTCTATGTCTTTTGACCTTATGTCAAGCCTTTCTATCACCTCTTTGAGGTTTTTCATTGACTGCTCGATTTGCTCCATCCTTTCTACTGCATCAGCCACGGAAAGCATCCCCTTTTCAGCCACAATGTCAGCAGTCTTTGCGCTGAGGTTTGAGGACTCCTTTGCTATCCTTTCGACTTCCTTTACAGACTGGCTTATCTGCTCTACACTGGCAGAGGCCTCGTGAACAGAAGAAGACGCATCATCGGCAAGAAGTGATACATTGTGAGATGACTGTGTTAACTCAGATACAGAGGAGTAGGACTCGTTGATGTTCCGGTAGAGTTCCTCAGTGGCAGAGGCAATTTCTTCAGAGGATGCCTTTAGTTCAAGCAGTGCTGAGAGGTTTTCTCCAGAGATGTTAAGAAGCTGTTCGGTTCTCATGATAATCTTGCTCTGGGAGTTTGATGCATCCTTTACATCAGTTAAGACGGCTTCAATGGACTTTTGCTGATTCTCAACGCTGTTTATCACATTTTTAAAGGTCAGGTTAAGCTGCCTTATGGCTGTGGCCACATTGGTTGCAATACTTTTAAGACGGTTTACCACACTGAAGAGACGCTCTATCAGGAAGTTCAATCCCCTTGCTATAAGTCCAATTTCGTTACCCTCGTCGACCTCTACCCTCTGTCTCAGGTCACCAGTTGTCACATGGCTTATAACGCCTGATATGGTTTCTATCTTTTCCCCCACCTCTTTGTTGAAGTAGTAATAGATAAACATCACAATCAAATACAGAATCACTATCTGAAATGCTATGTTTACGGAGATAAATTTAACTATGACAGCCCTGATAGAACCAGTGGTGTATCCAATTACAACCCTGCCAAGCACCTTGGAATCAGACTTAACCTGGGCTGTTATGCTTTTAAGAGAATGGGCTTTAACATTTTTGGATTTTTTAAGAACGGACAGCCCCGAATTGTCAAAGACCTCTATAGAGATTATCTCTTCGTTGTCTTCAAGGATGTCTTCTACCACATCCTGAAGTTCAGCAAAGTCGTTTTTTATAAAGGCGGTTCTGGCTGAACTTTCAACAAATTCAGCTGAAAGGTCAACCAGTTTATCCAGGTTTTCCTCCAATCTCCTGTGTTGACTGAAGGTTGACCATAAAAGGGTAAGTACCTGTGCCACAAACAGTATTACAACTATTCTTACAATAAACCTGACGGTAAGTCTTTTTTTCATTGCCATCTTAACCTCTCCATGATTGGTTGACTATAGTTTATAAAAGTTCAAGCTCCATCATTATCTCCTTAACAAAGGCATAATCATCATCGCTTGCCTCGGCAAAGCCTGTGTAATGAGGGTCAATTGCCTTTAAAATGCCAAGTCCCACAGGGTCAGTTTCGCTTATGGAGAGAAAGGCATCTATCAACATGCGAAGCTCGTCATCGGGAAAGTCCTTTGTAACACAAATATTAAACTCTGGTATCTCCTCAGAGTACTTGATGATTTTAAGTCCCCTGTCTTTGTATTCCTCTGCCACTGACTCCATGACAGCACCTGCATCGTACTGGCCCTCTAAAACTGCCTTTACCACATCGTCGTGATGTCCGAGGTAGTTGTAAAACAAGAGGTCCGATAGCTCTATCCCTGCCTCCTTTAGCATATACCTTGGCACGATATGTGAGGATGTGGATTCAGGGTCACCAAAGGCAAAGGACCTGCCCTTAAGGTCTTCAACCCTTGTTATACCACTGTCGGCACGGGTAAATATAACAGAGTGGTGATAACCTTTTCCATTTCTCAAAGCCTTAAGCACCACCCTCACGCCGTAATCCATATGTGCTCTTATGTATGTTGAGGGGGTCATGTAACAGATGCTTGTGTTTCCTGTGCCGATGTCTTTAATGGCACTGTTAAAGTCTATTGCAACCTTAAGGTCTATCTTTTTGTTAAGTCTTTCAGAGAGATACTGAGCAAGGGGCTTAAACATGCGGTGCATCTCAGCTGGTGACTTAAGTGGAACCACGCCGAATCTTTCCACCTCTTCAGCCTTTATGGTAGAAGGAAGGGTAAATCGCTCCATCTCTGTAAAGATAAGTTCGGCATCTTTTACCAGTGAACGAAGGGAGTTATTGAGTTTAAAGGAAAGCTGGCGGTTCTTCTGCGGAAGGTCTATTATGTTTAGCAGAGAGTTGTTTATCTGTTCTGCTCCATCCTTTTGTTCAAAAATTGCATTTGATATCTGCTGACTGTTTTCAGCAACCGATTCGGTTGTTTCCCTTATCATCTTGCTCTGCCGAGACTGCTCCTCAGTGGCGGTTTTTACCTGAATTGAGATGTCCCTTACCTGTTCCGTGGCGTTAATGATAAGCTGCATACCCTTTTTCTGCTCCTGCATTGCCCTGGTAATCTGCTGCGACATATCCCTGACCCGTTCCATCTGGTTTATTACAAAATGGGCTGCCTCTGTCTGCTCTGCAGTTGAACGGTCAATTGCAACTGCCATCTCGTAGGATTTCTTTGAGCTCTCGGCAATCTTTTTAAGTGCCTCAGAGGCCTCACCAGCAAGTTGCATGCCCTCCTTCACTGCTCTGAGCCCTACCTCCATTGCTTCTATAGCCTCTTTAACCTCCTTCTGGACATTTTGTATCAGTGCAGAGATCTCATGAGTGGAAAAGGCCGTTCTTTCTGCAAGATCCTTTATCTCGTCAGCCACCACTGAAAAACCCTTGCCGTGCTCGCCTGCCTGTGCAGCAAGTATTGCAGCGTTAAGGGCAAGAAGTGTGGTCTGGTCTGTGATGTCGTCAATTACTGTAAGGATCTTCCCTATGTCCTCGGAACGATTTCCAAGACGGCTTATGTACTCGGCTGTTGTCTCAACGGATACCCTGATCCTGTCCATACCGTCCATGGTCTTTTTTATTGCTTCCATTCCAAAGGTGGTTGCCTCTTCCATGACCTTCTGGCTTAGTTCTGCTGAAGTCTTCGTGTTGTTTTCAACCTCCCTGACAGAGCGGGATATCTCCTCCAGCGTTGAAAGTGTTTCGTCAGCCGCTCTAAGGAGCTCCTCTGCATGGCCTGCAACCTGATTTATTGATGAGGAAAGCTGCTCGATAGAGCTTGAGGTTGACTCAACAGACTCGGAAAGCACATTCGAGTTTTTTGCAATCTGGGTGATGCTTGAAGACATCTCCTCTATGGCGGTTGAGGTCTGTTCTGAGGAAACCGCGAGGCTTTCTGTGCTTTCAGCTATTTCTGAGATAGAGGCATTAAGTTCCTGAATGGAGCTTGATATGATCTCTATTGCCTCTGCCTCCTTTTTCGTTCCCTCCAAAACCTCTCGGGATTCGTTTTCCACCTCAGAGGCGACCTTTGAGACCCTTCGGGTAACATCCTTTACCCTCTGAAGTATTGAAGAGATGGAATAGATTGCATCCTGAAGTGTCTGTGTAACCAATGCTATCTCATCTTTCCCCTTTAGGGAAACCCTTTGAGACAGGTCTCCCTCTGAAAGCCGTTTTGATGCCTCCTTTATCCTGTTGATAGGCCTTATAATGATCCTTCGTATAAGAAGCCCAAGGGCCAGAACTATCACCACAATAGCCACGATGGTAATCAGGATGCTGAGGGTTATCAGGGTTTTAATCCGTTTCTGTTCGTTTTTAAGGGACATGGATATCTTTACCACCCCGATAAAGGGGCTTTTGATGTGGTGACACCTCTGACAGGCAGGGCTGTTTTCAAGGGGACGGTAGATCTGAAGGATGCCATTCTTGATAGTTACATAGGGAGAGAGGCTCTCTTTAAACCTCTTTATAACCTCTGCCTCCTTTATCTTAGAGGAGGACTTAACAAATGCCTCTTTGCCCTGGTGATTCAGAAGCTCAATGTTTTCCACACTGCTTAACATCTTCAGGTCAGAGACCATTGCCTTTGTTACATCGGCCTTGCCCTCAAGCATGGTTCTTTCTATGCTCTTTGATATGACCAGTGAGGTTTCTATCAGTCTTTCTGTGGCAGTCTCGTAAAGGTTCTTTCTTTGAAGATATATGATGTTTAACGAGGCAAGCAGACTTCCCACGGTAATTATTGCTGCAATTATGCCTGTAATCCTTTTTTCAAGTATTCCCATTTCCCTTAATTCCTCCCGTTTCTTTTGCTTTAATTTCCAATGAAAGTGCCTCCTGAGCCTTTAGTATGGTTATGAATCTTCCTTTCTGAATGGCAACAGCCTCTATGTATCGTGCCTGCTCTTCCCTTATGTGGGTTGGCCCCTTTTTAAGTTCACTCTCCAGGACATCCATAACACCAATTAACCTTTCTGTATAAAAGCCTATTGGCCCCTTTGAGCCATTAGCAATGATTATCTTGTTGCCGTAATGTCCTGACTGAAGGTCTTCCTCTTCAGCCTTAGAAACTCCAAGCCTTTGCTTCATGTCAAGCACTGGAATGATCTTTCCCCTCAGAGTAAGGACACCCTGAAGGTAGGGAGGGGTCCTGGGTATGGGAGTGACCCTGTAGATACGAATAATCTCCTTTATGTCCTTCATCTTCAGGGCAAACACCTCTTTCCCAAGATAAAAACAGAGAAGCCTTATCCTTGGCTCCTCCATTTTCTGGGGCTGCTCTGAAGAGGGCTTTTCCACTTGTGCCTTCTGGGCTGAACTGGTCTTTTCTTTTTTAAGCCCTTCTTCCTTTCCAGACTCAGGTTTTTCTTCTTTCCTTTTTGCCTTGGCCTTTTTTCTAATCTTTGCCAGGTCCACTTATCTCAAGCTCCTTTGCTGCCTGAATGACATGCTCGGGTAAAATGAGGGATGCCTCATTTGAGAGGGCCTCGAGCATGGTGGCGTTGGCAATGGAATTTATAAGCCTCGGTATACCCTTTGAAAACCTGTATATCTCCTCAATGGCACCTTCGGTAAAGAGCTCTTCCTTTCTTCCCGAGACACTAAGTCTGTGCTCTATGTACTTTTTTACCTCTTCCCTGTCAAGGGGGGGCAGGTGATAAAACATCCCTATCCTCTGTTTAAGAGGTGCATAGGTCCGATGTTTAAACCTCCTTTTTATGTCAGGCTGTGCAACGAGGACGATGCTTAAAAGATTGGTGTGGTCAAGCTGGAAGTTACTAAGCAGCCTTATCTCCTCAAAGGTCTCCCTTTTTGGGATGAGCTGGGCCTCGTCAATAATTATCACAGGTGTTATGCCCTCTTCGTATAGCTCATAAACCCTGTCGTATAGTGCCTCAAGCAGGTCGTCCTTGTAATTGTAAGGTATCTCTATGTCAAGCCTCTTTGAAACAGTGCGGATGAACTGATTTGCAGTAAGCCTTGGGTTAAGTATGTAGACAACCCTGTAGCTTTCGTCAAGGCTGTCCATTAATGCCCTGGTAAGGGTGGTCTTTCCACAGCCTATCTCTCCTGTAAGCAGCACTATCTCCTTTTCCTCCACTGCGTACTGGAGCCTTGCAAGGGCCTCCTCGTGCACCCTGCTAAGGTAAAGAAACTTGGGGTCAGGGGTCTTGCTAAAGGGTCGCTCCTTAAGCCCGAAGGCCTCCTGAAATACCTCTGCTATGGCTGTCATGACTTAACTCCTTTGTAACTAACCAGTGCCTCCTCGATGATTGATTCCACATCGATTACCATAACCACCTCGTGTCTTCCCACCTCTGCAGCACCTGCAAAGCCCTTTAAACCCTCAAAGTACTCTCCAAGAGACTTTATGACCAGGTCCTGACTGCCCTGAACCTCATCCACTAAAAGACCAACCCTCCTTTCTCCGAAACCAGCAACCACTATGAAGGCATCTTCCCCTGCTTTTCCATTCCCTATTCCGTAGTATCTGTCCAGGGGCACCACTGGCAGGGGTTCGTCTCTGAGGTTGTAAACAAATCTACCCTCAATGCTCTGAAGTTCCGTTCTCTTTATCTGGACGGTTTCTGCTATGGAGGAAAGGGCTATCGCAAACTGATGGGGGCCTACCCTTACGAGCAGTGACTTTATAATGGCAAGCGTGATGGGTAGTATCAGTGATATACGGGTAAACCTGTCCTTTTCAGTGCTTACATCAACATAACCACCAAGGGCTGCGACCCTGTCTTTAACCACATCCATTCCAACGCCCCTTCCAGAGACCTCGGTTACCGTATCAGAGGTGCTAAAGCCAGGCTTGAATATAAGGTCTACGATCTCCTTTTCCGTGAGCTTTTCATCCCCTGTAATGAGGCCAGTTTTGACCGCCTTTTCTCTGATCCTGTCAAGCTCAAGTCCCCTTCCGTCGTCCTCTACCTCCACCACCACATTGTACCCCCGCTGATAGGCCCTCAGACAGATCTGTCCTGTCCTGTTTTTGCCAAGCCTGAGTCTTGTCTCTTCGTCTTCTATGCCGTGGTCGATGGAGTTTCTAACTATGTGCATCAGGGGGTCAACGATCTCCTCTGCAATGTATTTGTCGATTTCGGTCTCCTCACCGAAGATCTTTAACTCCACAGGTTTGTTAAGCTGCTTTGAGTATCTCCGTACAATCTGGGAAATCCTTGAGAATATCTGCCCCACAGGGACCATCCTCAGTTCAAGCAGAAAGTCCTGAAGCTCCTTGAGTTTTCTCGTAAAGCTCTGTGCAACCCTGTGTATGTCAAAGACCAGTCTGTCGTAACCAAACTGCTCAAGCAGTTCATCTTCAATCCTCTTTATAGCACCGTGGGTGAGAGCAAGCTCTCCAACGGTGTTTAACACCATGTCCAACTTTTCTATATCCACCCTGACAGTGGTGGTGGAGCTTTTGATGCTATCAACTTTGGAGGCCTCTTTTTTTAAGGGCTGTGCCCTGGGTCTGGGCTTTTTCTTCAAGGGCTCTTTGATGGTATCAACCTTTATTCCAAGATTAAGCTCCTCAGCTGGACTCTGAGAGGCAATGAGAAGTTTAAAACCTATTGAACCCTCAGGCACCCCCTCTGATACAGGAAGGGTGGCAATGAGTTCACCCTTTTTTTTGATTTTCTCTGTTATGGCTTTTAGCTTTTTGTCAAAGTCTGAAAGCTCAAAGACCTGCTGAGCTATGTAGATGCCCTTTTGTTTTTTCAGGTTTTCCCTCAGGCGGTGCTCTTCGTATTCAGAAAGCACCTTGAGGATATCCTCTCCAAGCAGGGAGTTCAGGTCATCTGAGGGGCCTTCTTTTTTAGGTGAGGCCCTGAAGTCTTCTATCTCCTTGACCTCTGGCTCGACATCTACCTCTTTCCCCTCAGAGACCTTCTTAATGGAGCTTTTAAGGAAGTCATGCTGTCTGAAGAGAAAGTCAACCGTGGTTTCAGAGAGCTCGACCCGTCCCATGCGGATGTCGTCAAGGAGGTTTTCAAGGCTGTGACAGAAGTTCTGAAGCCCCTCGTGACCGAACAGGCCAGATATGCCCTTCAGTGTGTGAACCGTCCTGAAAAGGGCGTTTATGCTGTCAGGGTCAACCTCTTCATCCAGGCCCTCCTGTATCTGGAGTAGAAGTTCCTCGGCTTCTGAAAGTAGTTCTTCTGCCTCTATAATGAATTCCCTTTTAGAACTCATCTGCCTAAGTGCTTCAGAATGGAGTCTTTCAGCTGTTCTGGTTTAAAGGGTTTTGTGATATAGTCGTCTGCTCCAAGAGCCATTCCACGCCTTCTGTCCTCCTCGGTGCTTTCGGTGCTGACGATTATTAGAGGTATGTCGTTGTATCGTGGGCTGGTTTTAATGAAGTTTATCAGTTCAAGGCCGTTTATGTCAGGCATGTTTATGTCAGTAATTATGAGGTCAAAGTTTTCTGCAGGCAGTATCTTTAATGCCTCAAAACCGTTGGCTGCCTCAATCACATGGAAGTCTTCCCCAATGTCCTCAACAATGGCACGCATCATTGCCCTTGTTGAATCCGAGTCCTCAACGATCAAAATCTTTTTCACGGCTTCCTCCTAAGGGGCCTCTTTTTCCTGTAACCTCTTTTTCAAAAGAGCCTTTTCAAGTGCGAGGCCTGCCTGATTTATAAATATCTCAAGCCCGGGGGTGTTACCGATTGGTTCACCATCGGGCTGATTATCACAATAAAGCAGTGCCCTTACCTCGTTTTCCACCACCACAGGAAACAGGGCAACCTCAACAGGCCAGCCACCACCTATCAGGGAAACTATCTTTTCAGATGTATCGTCCCTTTTAAGCTCACCCTTGAATGGGGTCTTCGACTTTATAACCCTGCTGAAGGTGTCTTCCCCTGAAAGAGGGATGATGGTGTTTCTGATGATCTGGTCAGCCCCCTCTATGGATAGCCCAAACTGTCCAAGCCCATAGAGTTTTGAGTCGCGGTATTCAAAGAGTATACCCCTTTTGAAAAGATCGCTTGCGTAACGCATTATAAGGAGTGTGACCTCTGAGAGGGTTTCGGGAAATCTGAGTTCCTGTGAAAGTGCCATCAGGGCAGACATATCACCTGCCTGGGACTGTGAGGGAACAAACCCCTCGGCCTCGGGGCTTTCAAGGTCTTCGTCATCCACTATGCTTCCGTAATGCATTGTCTCGTCGTAGATCCTTGCCCCTTCCATAAGGAGGTACTCGGGACTTATCCCCTTTGATACCTCCCAGCCTGTGTCCTCAAGTTCGTCAGAAGTGATGTTGGTTGTGTCGGGCTCAAACAGGAAGTCGCCCTCGTTAAGCATCAGTAGCTTTACTATTACCCTTTCGATCCTCTTGCGAGCCACTTTGTCGAGGGTTTCCTTTGTTACCGCATCCATCTCAAGAAGTATATCAGCTATTCCTTTTTCTTTCAGGTCATGCCTTACCTGTGTGGCCAGTTTAAGGGTGGATTCTTTGACAAGATTTGCTTTAAGCAGGTCCTCTCCGATGTCTTTTGTGTCAAGGGCATTGCACTCAGCCCTTACAACAAGCCCTCTTTTAAAGACAATTGCAGCATTAAGATTTGTTCCCTTTATAAGAAGTGCCCCTGTCTTCTTACCGATGCTTAATATCTGGAAGATGTCAGATAATGCGAGGTCCTCTAATTTACCTGTAAGGCTCATGAACCTACCATATTATAGATTTCATTATTCACCCCCCACTGAAGTATATCAACTTATATTATATACTGTCAATTTAACCTGGAGTTCCAGGTGGTCTTGACACTCTGCGGTTTGCCGCAGAGTGGTTCATTCCAGCCCGTATTCCTTTATCTTTGTAAGCAGGGTCTTGTAACTTATCTGGAGCTCTTCGGCTGCCCTTGTTTTGTTCCACCTTGACCTTTCAAGTGCCCTTTTTATTCTTAATGACTCGGCAATCTTCAGCGCAGCCTTTGTGGTCTCTTCAAGGGGACCTTCCATTGGCAGTGCCTCAAGGCATGTATCTGTATCAGGGCTTATTAAAGATATGTGCCGTGGTTCAATCCAGTTGCCATCAGCAAGTATCATGGCTCGCTCGATGGTGTTTTCAAGCTCTCTCACATTTCCCTTCCAGTCGTATTCCATGAGGAGCTTCATTGCCTCGTCGGTAAGCCTTTTTTTCTCTGTCTTCATCTCCTTTGAAAACCTGTCAATGAAGAACTCTACTAAAAGTGGAATGTCCTCCTTTCGCTCCCTCAGAGGTGGAATCTCTATGGGAAAGACATTCAGTCTGTAGTAGAGGTCTTCTCTGAATCTTCCTTCCCTGACAGCCTTTCTTAGATCAGTGTTGCTTGCAGCAATAACCCTTACATCAACCTGAATGAGCTTTGTTCCACCCACCCGTTCGATACAGTGGTCCTGAAGCACCCTGAGTAGCTTAGCCTGAAGGGAAAGCTCCAGTTCAGCCACCTCGTCAAGAAAGAGCGTGCCCCCATGGGCAAGCTCAAACTTTCCAAGCCTTCTTGAGCTTGCCCCGGTAAAGGCCCCCTTTTCGTGACCAAAGAGTTCACTTTCAAGCAGTTCTCGGGGGATGGCTGCACAGTTGACCGGCACGAACATGCCTTCTGCCCTGGGGCTGAGGTGGTGTAAGGCCCGTGCAAAGAGTTCCTTTCCTGTCCCACTTTCGCCAAGCAAAAGCACTGTTGAACGGGTCTTTGCAACCTTCCTGACCTTTTCAATAAGGGACTTCATTAAAGCTGAAGAGCCGATAATGGTTGGAAGCCCCTCTTTGGTTGATCGTTCCTCCTTAAGAAGGATGTTTTCCCTGAAGAGCCTTTTTTGCTCAAGAGCCCGTCTGATGAGAACGAGCAGGTGGTCCATGTCAAAGGGCTTTGTGATGAAGTCAAAGGCACCCTCTTTTATGGCCTGAACAGCTGTTTCTATGGTTCCAAAGGCGGTCATAATGATAACAGGCAGTGAGGCATCCTCCTCCTGTGCTGCCCTTAACACCTCAAGGCCGTCCTTTCCAGGGAGTTTCAGGTCTGAGATTATCAGGTCAAAGGCCTCCTTTTTTATAAGTGAGACCGCCTCGTTCCCGTCTGAAGCGGTCTCACACTGGTAGCCCTCAGTCTCGAGGGTAGCCCTGAGCATCTGTGCCATGGATTCTTTGTCTTCAACTATAAGGATGGTAGCCATCTTAAAGCCTTGCCTCTTTCAGGGCATCCTTGCAGGGGCAGTCTCTGTGCTCTGGAAGGCTCTTAAGCACATCCATTATCAGCTGCTTTACCCTGTCGGTTGAGCGTCTCATGGTCTGGAGCACCTCTGTAGTGGTGAGCCTTTTTCCGGTTATGCCTGCTGCAGGGTTGGTTATCACCGCTATCATCAGATAACATATCTCTGCCTCTCTTGCAAGCACTGCCTCGGGCATGCCCGTCATGCCCACCATGTCACCACCTATTGATTTGATAAACTGTATCTCTGCCTTTGTCTCAAGCCTTGGCCCCTCGGTACAGACATAGGTGCCTGCGGTGTGAAGACCGTATCGTTCTGTGAGTTCCTCTCTGGTGAACAGCTTCCTCATCTCAGGACAGAAGGGCTCTGTAAAGTCCACATGGACAACATCGTCACCATCAAAGAAGGTGGAAACCCTTGAGCGTGAAAGGTCGATTATCTGGTCAGGGACCACTATGTCACCAGGGCTGTAGTCTTCATTGATACCTCCAACCGCATTAACGGTGATTATCCTCTTAACACCCAGGTCCTTTAATGCCCGGATGTTTGCCCTGTAGTTTACCCTGTGGGGAGGGATGTTGTGTTTATAGGAGTGCCTTGGCAGGAAGGCTATCCTTTTTCCTTCAAGCTCGGCCACCTTGAGCCTGTCTGAGGGGCTGCCAAAGGGGGTTTCTGCCTCAATCTCTTCGACAGTCCTGATACCAGGCAGCTCATAAAGACCACTTCCACCGATCAGACCAATCATAAAACCTCCATCCCCTCTTTTTCTTGTCTAAAACATGTATTTAGATGTAAAATACCAGAGTCGGGATGTGATTTGCAATGACCCTTGCCGAAAGCCCCGACCTTTGGTCGGGGAGCTTCACAATAGTTTAACTGGAAAAACGGGGTCTTGGAAAATGAACGAAAACTTAACAGAAGGTGTTTTTCAGTTTCACAGGATCAAGAGGTTGCCTCCCTATGTGTTTTCCATAGTGAACAACCTCAAGTACGAGGCAAGAAGACGGGGTGAGGACATAATCGACCTTGGGATGGGTAACCCTGACCTTCCCACGCCACCACATATTGTGGAAAAACTCTGTGAGGCTGCAAAGAATCCCAAAAACCACCGTTATTCTGCCTCAAGGGGAATCACGCAGTTAAGGATGGCCATATGCGAGTGGTACAAAAGGAGGTTTGATGTGGAGCTTGACCCTGAGACCGAGGCAGTGGTAACCATTGGTTCTAAAGAGGGCTTAAGCCACCTTGCACTTGCCATAGTTGAGCCAGGTGATGTTGCCCTTACCCCAACACCTGCCTATCCCATACATCCCTACAGCGTGATAATTGCCGGTGGTGAGGTAAGAAGCGTTCCCATAGGCCCCGGGATAAACTTCCTTGAAGAGCTTGAAAAGGCTTACAAGAACACCTGGCCAAGGCCAAAGCTATTGATAATAAACTTCCCTCACAATCCAACCACAGAGGTGGTTGACATGGATTTCTTTAAAAATGTAGTGGCCTTTGCCAAGGAGAACAAATTAATCGTCCTTCACGACTTTGCCTATGCTGACCTGGTGTTTGACAACTTCAAGGCTCCAAGCATACTCCAGGTTCCTGGTGCAAAGGATGTCTGCGTGGAGTTTTTCTCTCTGACCAAGAGCTATTCTATGGCAGGCTGGAGGGTGGGCTTCTGTGTTGGAAACAGAGAGATAGTGGGTGCTCTGACAAAGATAAAGAGCTACCTGGACTACGGCATGTTTCAGCCCATACAGATTGCAAGTATCATAGCCCTCAGAGGGCCTCAGGACTGTGTTGAGGAGATAAGAAAGACCTACGAGAAAAGGCGTAACACCCTCTGCAGGGGGCTTAATCGGATTGGATGGAAGATTGAGCCTCCAAAGGCAACCATGTTTGTCTGGGCAAAGATTCCAGAGCCCTATGTGAAGATGGGCTCTCTGGAGTTTGCAAAGTTCATGCTTAAAGAGGCAAAGGTGGCTGTGTCTCCTGGTATAGGTTTTGGTGAGGGAGGAGACCAGTATGTGAGGTTTGCACTGGTTGAGAATGAACACCGAATCAGGCAGGCCATAAAGGGCATAAGGAGGCTTTTTAGATGAAGATAAATGTTGGTGTAATCGGTTTTGGCACAGTGGGCTCGGGCACTGTAAGGATTCTCCTTGAAAACAAAGAGACCATTAAGAAGAAGACAGGTGTGGAGCTTGTGCTGAAAAGGATTGCCGACCTGGACATAGAGACCGACAGGGGTATAAACATACCCGAAGGAGTGCTTACCACAGATGCAACAAAGATACTTAACGACCCTGAGATAGATGTGGTCGTGGAGCTTATAGGCGGCATTAACCCTGCAAAGGATTTCATACTTAAGGCAATACAGGCTGGAAAGCATGTGGTAACAGCCAATAAGGCCCTTCTTGCAACAGAGGGTAAAGAGATCTTTGAGAGCGCCTGCAGAAAGAATGTCTGCCTTGGTTTTGAGGCTTCTGTGGCTGGTGGAATACCGGTGATAAAGGTCATAAAGGAAGGGCTTACAGCAAACAATATCCTCTCCATATACGGGATCATAAACGGAACCTCAAATTACATACTTACCAAGATGACCAGAGAGGGCGTTGATTTCAGCACTGCCCTGAAGGAGGCTCAAGAGAGGGGTTATGCCGAGGCAGACCCTACCTTTGACATCGAAGGGATTGACTCGGCTCACAAACTCACTTTAATGGCATCCCTTGCCTTTGGGATTCCCCTTTCTTACGACAGCCTCTATGTTGAGGGGATTTCAGGTATTACCAGCATGGACATAGAATTTGCTTCAGCCCTTGGCTACAAGATAAAGCTCCTTGCAATCACCAAGCTGATTAACGGAGAGGTGGAACTCAGGGTTCATCCCACCATGATTCCAGAGGACTATCTCATTTCAAAGGTTGACGGGGTGCTTAATGCGGTCTATGTGGTGGGTGACGCAGTTGGAGAGACACTGTATTACGGAAGAGGCGCAGGTGATATGCCCACAGGCTCTGCTGTGGTGGCAGACATAATAGACATTGCAAGGAGGATAAGAGACGGTGTAAGTGGAGACAGAGACCTTCGGTTTATTGGAAGTGAAACACACTTAAAGGTAAAACCAATCGGTGAGATCGAGTCAATGTATTACTTTCGCTTCACTGCCCTTGACCGTCCAGGGGTGCTCTCAAAGATATCAGGCATACTGGGTGAGCACCAGATAAGCATTGCCTCGGTTATACAAAAGGGCAGGAAAGTGGGAGAGGCTGTTCCACTGGTTCTTCTTACCCACACTGCAAGGGAAAGGAATGTCCAGGAGGCAATTGCCAAGATAGACAGGCTTGATGTGGTCTCAGATAAGACCGTGGTTATCAGGGTTGAAGGCGAGCAGGAGTAGAATAATTGCGTTCTTTGCGTTGATTGGGTTTATCGCGTTAGTTGAGTTCTTTGCGTTCTTTGAGTTAAAAGCGTTTGTGTATTGATTGGGTTGACTGGGGATGTAGTTAGTGTTGAGTGTTGAGTTTTGAGTGTTTAATAAAAAACTTAAAATCCTAACTCAACACTCATAACTCAAAACTCAAAACTGAGGGACTGTACTCAAAAATGGGGAGGTACAAATGCAGGATATAAGACCAGACAAAAGCATTAACATCAAGGGGCTGGTTTGTCCCTACACCTTCGTAAAGTCCAAACTCGCCATAGAGGAGATGGCAGTTGGGGAGGTGCTTGAGATACTGCTGGATTATCCAGAGGCAACGAGGTCAATCCCCAAGTCCATGGAGGACCATGGCCACAGGGTGCTCAAGGTAGAGAAGATAAACGATACCGATTGGATAATTCTTGTAAGAAAGGAGAGAGAATAATGGACTTTACAGATGAGCAGATACATCGTTACAGCCGTCACATCATCCTGCCAGAAGTTGGCGGGAAGGGACAGAAGAAGATACTCAATGCAAAGGTGCTCCTGGTTGGTGCTGGAGGACTTGGCTGTCCTGTTGGCTATTACCTTGCTGCTGCAGGGGTTGGCACCATTGGGATAGTTGACAGCGACACCATAGAGTTAAGCAACCTGCAAAGACAGATTGCCCATAACACAGAGCGTATCGGTATGAACAAGGCAGAGTCAGCCAAACTGACCTTTGAGGCACTGAATACTGATGTAAAGGTAATTCCCATCAAAGAAAGGCTTAACAAAGATAACATTATGGACATAATCAGTCAGTACGATATCGTGGTAGACGGTAGTGACAACTTTCCAACCCGCTACCTCGTAAACGATGCATGCGTGCTTCAGGGTAAGCCCCTTGTAAGCGGAGCAATCCTGCGGTTTGAAGGACAGGTAACCACCATCATTCCTAAAGAGGGACATTGTTACAGGTGCCTTTTCGAGGAGCCTCCTCCGCCCGGGCTTGTGCCATCCTGCCAGGAGGCAGGTGTGCTTGGTGCACTGCCTGGTGTGGTTGGTGCACTTCAGGCTATGGAGGTTTTAAAGCTGATACTTGAGCAGGGTGAGCCTTTAAAAAATACCCTTTTGATATACAATGCTCTTCAGACAGAGTTCAGAAGGGTAAAGATACCTCGAAATCCTGACTGTCCGGTCTGTGGTGATAACCCAACGATAACAGAGCTACAGGATTACGAGGCAGACTACTGTCAGATGAGATTTTAAAGACAGGGTGTAGAGAGTAGTGTGTAGTTAGTGTTGAGTGTTGAATTTTGAGTGTTGAGTTAGTTTCTTAACTAAACACTCAACACTATGCACTCAAAACTAAAAACTACCCCCTATACGCTACACCCTACACCCTATATAGAAGGAGGGGAAAGATGATAAGAAAGGCGATTCTTCCTGCAGCTGGATTGGGAACCAGGTTTTTACCAGCCACAAAGGCATCTCCAAAGGAGATGCTTCCAATTGTGGACAGACCCATGATTCAGTATGCCATTGAGGAGGCTGCTGCCTGTGGTGTCTCGGAATTCATCATTATAACAGGCCGACACAAGAGAACCATTGAAGACCACTTTGATACGGTTTACGAGCTCGAGGAAAACCTCAAGAAAAAGGGTAAAAAACAACTGCTTGAGGAGATTAACAGACTGAGTCACCTGAACTTTGCCTATATCCGTCAGGGACTTCCCCTTGGCCTTGGGCATGCGATACTGAGGGCTAAGCCCTTCGTAAAGGATGAGCCCTTTGCAGTGCTTTTAAGTGACGACATCATTGACCCTGATGATAAATTGCTTAAGGAGATGATAGACCTTTATGAGGAGCTTGACTGTCCCGTGGTTGCCCTTGAGGAGGTTCCCAAGGAGGAGATACACCGATACGGAGTGATAGCTGGTGAGCAGGAGGGTGACGGGGTCTACAGATTAACAGACTTAGTGGAAAAACCCGAGCCAGAAAAGGCACCAAGCAACCTTGCCATACTCGGAAGGTACATCCTCACGCCTGATATATTCAGGGTCCTGGAGAAGATGAGACCTGGAAAGGGTGGAGAATACCAGCTCACAGATGCACTGAAAGGGCTTTTAAAAAAGCGTGCAATCTACGGATATGTGTTTAAGGGTAAGAGGTATGATGCTGGTAACAAACTTGGCTTTCTTAAGGCAAACATCGAGCTTGGCCTGAAAGACAGGGACATCTCTGAGGACCTTAAGGAGTACCTGAAGGGATTGATTGAAAACTTTAAGAAGAGCGGATAAGAGCCTTGTCCAGAACCATGAAGATTACAGGTGAACTTTTCTACTTAAGGGAAGAGGCAGAGAAGGGTTTCCCCCCGGTTGATATTTACGAGAAGTCTGATTCAATAATCCTCCTTATTGACATGCCAGGGGTGGAGTTAAGGGATGTGCTGCTAAAGATATACAGAGACGAACTGATGCTTGAGGGTGTTAAAAGGAAAGAAAAGCAGGAGCAGGGGAGTTATCTCTGTGTTGAGAGGGAGTTCAGGTGTTTTCGCAGAAGGATAAAGCTGCCTGCTGAGGTGGTGCCAGAAAGAGGTTTAGCAAAATACCGAAATGGTGTTATAATTGTAACTCTTCCAAAGAAGGAAGACAGGGTTTATAAGATCGAGATAGAAACCGATGAATGATTGAAGATATCCTGAGGTAAGACCTCGTATAAAAGACATTGTGAATTTGGAACATTAACTGAAAGATATATACTTTCAGTAAAGATTATTTGAGAGTGTGAAAGCTTTATCATAATTAAAATGCAAAGATACCATATTGCTTTTAAGCCCAGGGCATTAAAGGATGGTAAAAAGATTCCCAAAGATCATCTTAAGCGGATATTCGAAGCAATAGAAAACCTTTCTGATGGATTGAAAGGAGATGTAAAACGCTTAACTAACTATTCTCCTGAGTATCGTTTGAGGGTAGGCGAGTACAGAGTATTGTTTGAAATAGAAGATGAGAAGATAATAATATATAGAATACGACATAGAAAAGAGGCTTATAAGTAAGGAGAAGATAATGATTACGATAAGACCAAAAGTACTTGAAAAGGATGGAAAGAAAGAATTTGTAATTTTGACTTATGAGGAGTTTTTAAAAATACAGGAAGAATTGGAAGACTATGAAGATTTAAAGGAACTCAGGAAAGCAAAACTGAAAGAGGCCAGTTCTCCCACAATAGATTTAAAAGATGCAAAAAAAGAATTGGGCTTAGAATAGCTAATGATACAACAATAGTTATCGTTGTAGTGTCCAGTCTTTTTATGACAGGAAAGATGTAGCAACTGGTTGATAAAATATTGCAAGGAGAGTTGATATATGGTTGAGATATTAAAGGAAGAAAAGGAGATTGAGATTCCTGATACTCTGCCGGTTCTGCCGGTGAGGGACATCGTTATCTTTCCATACATGATAATTCCCCTTTTTGTTGGTCGTGAGATGTCGATAAAGGCGATTGACAGTGCATTAAGCACCAACCGTCTTATCCTGCTTCTTACCCAGAAGGACCTTAACATTGAAAACCCGACCCCTGAAGACCTCTACAGGGTTGGAACCGTTGGCCTTGTTATGCGCATGCTTAAGCTTCCTGATGGCAGAGTAAAGATACTGGTTCAGGGGATTGCCAAGGCAAAGGTTCAGGAGATTAAGACAGACAAGGACTACTTTGAGGCAGTGATTGAGAAAATAGAAGACCACAAACCTGTTGAGATGACCATAGAGACCGAAGCCCTGATGCGCAATGTAAAGGAGCAGCTTGACAAGGCCGTCTCTCTTGGAAAGACCATACTTCCCGACATCATGGTTGTAATAGAAAACCTTGAAGACCCGGGCAGACTGGCTGACCTTGTTGCATCTAACCTGGGGCTTAAGGCAGAGCAGGCACAGGAGATACTTGAGATAATTGACCCTGTGCAGAGACTCCGAAGGGTCAGTGAGATACTTAACCGTGAGATAGAGCTCCTTCTTGTGCAGCAGAAGATACAGTCTGAGGCAAAGGGAGAGATAGACAAGACCCAGAGGGAGTACTTCCTGAGAGAGCAGCTTAAGGCAATACAGCGTGAGCTTGGCGAGATAGATGAACGCACTGAGGAGATTAACGAGTACAAGAAGAAGATCCAGGAAGCCAAAATGCCCGAGAAGGTCCAGAAGGAGGCTGAAAAACAGCTCAGAAGACTTGAAAAGATGCACCCCGACAGTGCCGAGGCTGGCACCATCAGGACCTATCTCGACTGGCTGGTTGAGCTTCCCTGGTCAAAATCAACAAAGGACAACCTTAACATCAAAAAGGCTCAGAAGGTGCTTGACGAAGACCACTACGACCTTGAAAAGGTAAAGGAAAGGATACTGGAGTACCTGAGCGTAAGGAAACTGAAGAAAAAGATGAAGGGCCCCATCCTTTGCTTTATTGGCCCACCTGGTGTGGGAAAGACCTCGCTTGGACGGTCCATAGCACGGAGCCTTGGCAGGGAGTTTGTCAGGATGTCTCTGGGTGGAGTCAGAGACGAAGCCGAGATCCGTGGACACCGAAGGACCTATGTTGGTGCCTTACCAGGCAGGATAATACAGGGCATAAAACAGGCAGGCACCAACAACCCCGTGTTCATGCTTGATGAGATAGACAAGATAGGTATGGACTTCAGGGGTGACCCCTCTTCAGCACTCCTTGAGGTGCTTGACCCTGAGCAGAACAGTGCCTTTGTTGACCACTATCTTGCCGTGCCCTTTGACCTCAGCAATGTGATGTTCATTACAACTGGAAATATGGTGGACACCATCCCCGGGCCACTTAGAGACAGGATGGAGATTATATACCTCAGTGGCTACACCGAGGAGGAAAAACTGGGTATTGCTAAGAACTATCTCCTTCCCAAACAGCTTGAGGAGCATGGCCTTACTGAAAAGATACTTAAGGTGGCTGACTCTGCCCTTAAGATATTGATATCCCAGTACACAAGAGAGGCAGGTGTCCGAAACCTTGAAAGAGAGATCGCCAATCTCTGCAGAAAGGTGGCAAAACAGATTGCCTCAGGAAAGAAGAAGCGTTTTGTAATCACATCAAAGAACATAAATAAATATCTGGGTGCACCAAGGTATCTACCTGAAGAGGAGATGAAGGAAGACGAAATTGGCGTGGCCACAGGACTTGCCTGGACAGAGACCGGTGGTGAGATAATCTATGTAGAGGCAACCACCATGAAGGGAAGAGGAAACCTCACCCTTACAGGACAGCTTGGGGATGTAATGAAGGAATCAGCCCAGGCAGCCCTTAGCTATGTCCGCTCCAAGGCAAAGGACCTTGGAATAAGAGAGGATACCTTTGGTAAGGTTGACATACATATCCATGTGCCAGCAGGAGCAATCCCCAAGGACGGCCCCTCTGCTGGAATCACGATGGCCACTGCCATTGCCTCAGCACTTACTGGAAGGCCTGTGGATAAAAAGGTTGCCATGACAGGCGAGGTCACATTAAGGGGAAGGGTTCTTCCCATCGGTGGGCTTAAGGAAAAGGTGCTTGCTGCAAAGAGAATGGGAATTAACAGGGTGATTATCCCGAAGAGAAACGAAAAAGACCTCGAGGACATACCAAAGTATGTAAAAAAGGACATGGAGTTTCTGTTCGTTGAAAAGATGGACGATGTGCTTAAGATAGCACTAAAGCCTGTTAAAAAGAAGAGAAAAAGGGCAAGTAAAAGGGGTAAAAAGTAAATCGTCTTTCAGGGGTTGTTGAGAGTTCCTCTCTGAACCCTGTGCTCTCTGTGCCCTCTGTGGTTTAAGAGGTTTTAAGATTTTTAAATTTACACTTTAATCTAATATGAAACTTTCAGAACTCGGAGAGCTTGCCCTCCTTGAAGAGATCAAAAAGAGGTTTCCCCCTGGTGAGGATGTCCTCCTTGGTATCGGTGATGATACTGCTGTTATCAGGGCAGAGGACAAACTGCTTATAACGACCGACACCATTACAGAGGATGTCCACTTCAGCCTGAAACTCTTCACACCCTATCAGATCGGATACAGGCTCGTTGCCTCAAATGTTAGTG
>WFMM01000134.1 GCA_015484595.1 Nitrospirota bacterium
GGTATCATGCTCATTGCTGCTGCACGGGCCCTGCGGAGGTCCTTGTGAGGCAGGTCAAGTATCCTCTGGTCGTTTGTGTAGGAGTGAATGGTGGTCATCAATCCCCTGACAATGCCAAATTCATTATTCAGAACCTTTGCAATGGGTGCAAGACAGTTCGTGGTGCATGAGGCATTAGAAATGATGTGGTGGTTTTCAGGGTCTAACTTTTCCTCGTTTACTCCAAGGCAGACGGTTATGTCTGGCTCCTTTGCCGGTGCAGAGATGATAACCCACCTGGCACCTGCTTCAAGGTGCTTTGAGGCTGATTCCCTGTCTCTGAAACGGCCGGTTGACTCAATTACAAAGTCCACACCCAGGTCTTTCCAGGGAAGCTTTGCAGGGTCTGTGATGGAGGTTATCTTTATCTCTTTTCCGTTTACCACAATTGCGTCGTCTTTTGCAGAGATGTCAGCATTGAATATGCCATGCACTGAGTCGTATTTAAGAAGATGCGCCAGTGTCCTGGCATCCGTGAGGTCATTTATGGCTACAATCTCAAAGTCCTGCTGATTGATTGATGCCCTAAAAAAGTTTCTCCCAATCCTTCCAAATCCATTGATACCAACCTTTACCGCCATAGTACCAGTCCTCCTTTTAAAAAATATAATTCGTTGAGGAGACAAAGCCCCCCTTGGTTGTTATTGGATATTAGCCTATTTTTTAAGTTTTTCTGGTCTTGGAGCAGGGATACCGTAAATCATACCCTCTGCACTTATATCTTCATCTATATCAGGCCAGTGCACTCCTATTCCATCGCCTATAATCTCAAAGTTATTTCTCTGTTCAGGAGTAGCCTCAGAAAGTCTCCAGGACCAGGCAATTGGAACACTAATTGTTCTTCCATCTACAAGATAGGCTATTATTTCGTCATCAGTGACTTTTATATCTTTAATCCTGACTTCCTGTGGCTTCACCGCAGTGTTCATACCACGCCTCCATGATTATTTCTATATTATTATAGATGATTCTTCTTATAATGTTTAATTCCCTTGCACTAAATCCATAATTTTTGCTTAAAACAACGGGCTTAAGCCAGAACTTACATACCTTCTTTTCATGCTGCACATGAACATGCATAGGCTCATTGCAGTCAAAACTAAAAAAGAAAAATCTATAGGTTCCAGATAATTTTTTAATTGTTGGCATAATAGCATTTACAGCCTGTTTATCACAAAACCAGTAAGTATCTTGGGATAAAAGTATGTCGCCTTTGGAGGCATTCTGAGGCATGCCTTTGCCACCCTTTCCACATCCTCCACCCTGGTGGGGTTGAGGAAAAAGGCTATGCGGTTTTTATGCCCCCTTATACCCTCCAGGACCAGCTCAGGATTCATCTCGTATATTATCCGTTCTGCCTTTAAAACCCTCTTTATTATAATCTCATGTAGCACCGTTACATCAAGACTCCTTAAGGGTGGTTCAATATCCTCTGAGTGAACCTCGTCATAACTTAACACATAGCCCTCGGTGCTGTCACCAAAGGCCATGCCGATTGCCCTTTTGTATTCTGCTATTTTATTACAAATCCCATCTGAGCTATCAACCCTCTCTATCTTAAACTCTCCAGAGAGGCTCTCTAAGAGTTCATCCCTGTTAACATCCACTCCGTTTACAATCCTGTGCGTTGGAAGTATGGTGAGCCCACCGCTTTCGATGTTTACAAGGTACATAAGCACAAAGTTATAGGGCTCATCTTCGTTGTGAGAAGGGTTTTCCTGTCTTCGTAACCTCTGGTACTCAAGGGCTGTCTCGTAACGGTGATGTCCATCGGCAATGTAAACCTCCACCTCGGAAAGCTCCATCTCGATAGTCTTCACATCATCAGGGTCGTCAATTATCCACATGCTGTGGGTAAAACCGTCAAGGTCTTTTGCAGAGAGATAGGGATTACGGGATGTGTACTTTTTATATATCTCCAGATGGCTGTTTTTGTTGCTTCGGTATATGGAGAAGATGGGGCTAAGGTTTGCCTTACAGTGTTTCATTAGATTAAGCCTGTCAGCCTTTGGCTTTGAGTGGGTAGCCTCGTGGGGGAAGACCCCTTTACAGAGCTCAGTAAGACGGACAGCCCCGAAAATCCCGGTCATCGTTACCGGGTTGCCCTTTACCTCGTATGATACCTGATAGAGATAGTAGCACCTCAGGGGGCTTTCTTTCAGCACTCCCTCCTTAAGCCATGATTCAAGATAGTTTTTTGCCCTGGTGTAACGGTTTTCAGCTTCACTGTCACCTTCGTGGCCTTTACCAAAGTCAATACGAACGATGTTGTAAGGGCTTTTTTCGTAAAGGGCATCCTTCATCTCAGGGGTGATTATGTCGTAAGGTGGACATACCACATCCTCACCCCTTACCCTCTCGGTATCGTAGATTATGGCTTTGAATGGCTTTACCTCGGTCATTTTAACCTCAAAACAAAGACTGAATATCTTATCATTTAGGCACTTTTATTTGCAAACGAGATTCTGCTAAGTATCTTGTCCCTGTTTGCTCGAAGCCCACGGGTGCTGATGTTTATGTAAATCTCACCCTGCTTTTGGAATACCCTCACCCTGTAAAATCCACCATATACCCTTGCACATAGCCCGACGAAAACAAACAATGCAGCAATGCCTATTATCCACACGCCTGGGTCAACCCTGTAACTAAGCACACTTCCCTCTTTGTAGTCCTTAAATGTTATCATCACGCCCTTTACATCTTCGGCTTTACCCATATAAAGCATGGCTATGCTTTCAGGCCTTGAGAATTTTTTTACCCTGAAAAGCTCAACCCTTGGCTTTACCTCTGAGGTGGTCCCATCCTTTCTGAAGACCCTTCCGTGCTGGACGGCCTTTAGCATGAATTTCTCTTTTAATCCCTCAATTTCAAAGGGTTTAAATATTTCAACTTCCTTTTCTTTTCCGTTAATTAAAAGGGTTACCCTCTGGTCATAGCCCATCTGATAAAGGGTAAGCCCCTTTGTTCGAAAGGGATGGTTTACCATGGTGGTTGCCTCTATCTCTTCTCCTTCGGGGATCTTTATTTTAAAGGATGTCCTGTAAAGCTTAGGATAAAGCCCTTCGTCCCTTTGAAGCTCTATCCCTTTAAAGCCCGTTGCAATGGCAAGACGGGAAAGAAGTTTTTTGGGATATTTAATCCTTATGGTCTGGTAATAATCGGTTTTAAAATCCTCTAAAAGTAAAGAAAATTCCCTTTCAGGCTCTTTTTCCTTTACTCTCAGGCCAAGCCGTTTTTTGAGTTTATTTATCCTGGTGTCCGGGCTGTAAAGAGAGATTTTTTCCTCTTTTTGAGGCCAGAGGGTCACCTCCCCTTCAAAGGCCGTAAAAAAGGTTACGAAACAGCCTATGATGGCAAGAACCATCCCAATGTGATAAGCCCAGGAAAGCCACCAGTAGGGAAACCCTCTTCCAAAGACCCTCACATCCTCTGTGGAGTCAACCAGCCTGAAGCCCTGTCCAAGAAGCTGGTCTTCAAGCACTGTTATGTCCTTTATCCCCCTCAGCCGATAGGTGTTTTTTGCCTTAAGAAGGGCTTCAATGCCGATGAGCTCTGAGCGTCTTTTCATCCTTCTGAATCTGTCGTAGATACAGACCAGCAGATTGAGGCTTAAAAGAAGCGTAAGGGCAAGGAATAGTGGTGACTGAAACAGGTTTAAAAGACCAAAGAGCCTGACAGCACCCTGAAACCTACCCCCTGAGGAAATGTATTTTTCAATATCTGCACCCTGGGGAAAGATGGTTCCAAGCACATAGCAGACCGTCATGGCCCCAAGCAGCCACACCGATGTCTTGATTGATGAAAAAACACGATAAATCATAATTTATTATTACCCCCTACCCCCTAAGCCCTACACCCTTTTTTTCACATTGCATATGTATGCATACTTGGTATATGAAGTAGCTTTGAAAGCCAATTAACCCCGATAAAGGTCATCACCATACATACAAATCCAAGCAGGTTAATCACACTTGCAACCCTTCCCTGCCAGCGAGGGATGGTCTTTGTGTGCAGATATATGGCATAAACTGTCCAGGTAATCAGTGACCAGGTCTCCTTTGGGTCCCAGGACCAGTATCTTCCCCAGGCATCGTTTGCCCAGGCAGCACCTGAAAATATCGCAAAGGTAAGAAGGGGAAATCCAAACAAAACCAGTCTGTAAGAGTAGCGATGAAAGTTAGGCTCAGGAAAACCAAAGGCTCCTGAGCGGAGGCTGTTTTTATTTCCGTATAAAAGGGCCACAACCTCAACAGAAAAGCTGACCACAAATACCGCATAAGAGGCAAAGGCCACCACCACATGCCACTCGTACCAGGGGCTCTGAAGTGCTGGAGGAATTGGTACTATCTCAGGGCTTCTCGTAAAAAGTGCAAAAAGACAGGCCCCTGCGGATATGACTGAGACCACAAGCCCTGGCAGATGGACCTCCTTCCATCTGCTTTGCACATAAAGATAGGTTACTGTAGCAGACCAGGCAAACCAGGATAGGGTCTCATAAAGGGTCTGAAAGGGTGGTCTCTGCCCCTCAACAGCCCTGAAAACTATCAACAGGGTATGAACCACAGCAGTAAACCACAAAAGTGATGTAAGTGCCCTTCCTGCACCTCTGTTTAATGTAACCAGATAGAAAACGCCAAGCACAGCTCCAGAGAGGTATAGCACCGCAACAAACCAGTAAAGCCTCACCTCTATGGTGAGAAGATACGCCTCCTGCTGAAAAAGCTCCTCAATCCCCATCATCAAAGCCCCCTTGAAAGCCTCTCAATGAGCATCTCTGGAAGCCCCTCGCTGAGCATCTTTTCCTGGGTTGTCTTTATGTCGTACTCAACCCTCACAATCTCAAGGGTATCCTCTGAAAACAGGGCATAGGCTGCCCTTGGGTCACCGTCACGAGGCTGTCCAACGCTTCCTGCATTTACGATGTAACGGGAGGTGCTGTTAATCTCGGCACGGTCCTTGTAGGTAAGCAGTTCACCAGTGGGCAGACGCTCAATGATAAAGGGTCGGTGGCTGTGACCCAAGAAACAGAACTGCTCTTCAAAGTAGTGGAAGTTTATCTCTGCATCCTCAAGGCTCAGCAGATAATTCCATGAATCAGGCTCTTTAGGGGTGGAGTGTACGCAAAAGAGGCTATCCTGTTTGACCGATTTAGAGATCTGAAAGCCCTTTAGTGTTTCAAAGGTCTCCACCGTGATATGCTCCTTTGTCCACTGAATGGCCGTGCGTGCTGCTTCGTTAAAGTAATCTACAGGGGTGTAGTCAATCACGGCCCAGTCGTGATTTCCTGCAAGGAGGAAAAGGCATCGCTTTTTTAGGATGCTTACCACCTCGTTGGGGTCTGGGCCGTACCCAACGGCATCTCCAAGAAAGATGACCCTGTTTATCCCCCTTTTTTCAATATCAGATAAGACCGCCTTCAGTGCCTCAAGGTTCGAATGGACATCTGAGAGGATGGCATACTTATAGTGTTTTTTGCCTGCCATTTTCAGTGAATCCTCTTCTGCAGGGTCTTTGTAATCCTGTCTAATACGCCGTTTATAAACGAGGAGGATTCACGGGATGAGTACTTCTTTGATATCTCTATAGCCTCGTTCAGGGTTACTGCTGCGGGGATGTCGTCCCTGAACAGCAACTCATAGGTTGCAAAACGCAGGATGTTTCTGTCCACTGCTGCCATCCTTTTAATGTCCCAGTGTTCTGCAACCGATGATATAAGCTCGTCTATCTCTTCAAGGTTGTTGATTGTGCCAAACACCAGGTCTTCTGTAAACTCCCTGATGTCCTTTGAGTGTTTGTGTTCCTTCCAGAACTCTTTGAGTGTCTTTTGACTGATTGACTCTCCTGAGAGGTCAATGCTGTAAAGAAGTTGAAGGGCATATTCTCGCGCCTTTCTTCTTTTCATGATGTGCTATATCTTTTTAAGCAGATTTGCCATCTCCATGGCAGTGGTGGCAGCATCCCAGCCTTTGTTTCCTGCCTTGGAGCCAGCCCTTTCAATTGCCTGCTCTATGGTGTCGGTTGTGAGGATGCCAAAGGCTATGGGAACGCCTGTTTCCATGGTGGCAAGGGCAACGCCCTTTGATGCCTCAGCAGCAACATAATCAAAGTGAGGGGTGGCACCCCTTATTACGGTTCCCAGGGCAACGATTGCATCGTAGGTGCCCTTCTGGGCAATCCTTTTAACGGTCATTGGTATCTCAAAGGCACCTGGAACCCGAACGATATCTATGTCCTTTTCAGAGCCACCGTGGCGTTTGAAGGCATCTATGGCTCCCTCTATCAGCTTTGAAGTAATGAATTCATTGAAGCGGCTTGCTACTATGCAGAACTTAAGCCCCTTTGCACTTACTTCTCCCTCAAAAACCTTCATCATTGCCTCCCTTAAGTATTTATTGGGTTACAATCTCTTTTACATAAGTTTGATATTCTTTATGTATTTAAAATCCTTTTTGTTAAAGGTCCATAAAGGCACACTTGCATAAATAGAAGTAGCCGCTATAAGTGCATCTGGTATTTTTAAGCCATAGCTTTTAGAATACTTTTCTATTAATCCTATAGCAATATCTGTAATATCCTCATTAAGAGGTATAATTGTAAAATTTTTTAACGCCCTTTTTATTGTTATTAATTCCCGTTTGTTTAATGCACCATAATAAACCTCCATTAAAGAAATTGCACTTATTGCTAAAATATCAACTCCCAGATTATCAAATTCTTCTTTTACTCTCCTGTTTCCCTTTAGGTATTCAATTAATACATCTGTATCACATAAAATCACTCAGTTTCTCCATGCCCTTGTTCTTATTGATTCTTCCGTAACTTCTCTGTCTTTCCATATGCCAAAAATACTATCTATGTCACTACGAGATTTTTCTTTTTTATAGGGCTTACCTAATCGAACGAAAGGTAGTTGCTTAAGGAATGTAAGCAATGCCTTTCCCTCTTTTGAGTCTTCTATCTCTAATGTGATTTTCATAAAATTCTCCTAAACCTTCTCAAGCAGGTGTCCCAGTTTTTTCTTTTTGGTCTTAAGGTAGTTTATGTTTTTGTCGTGGGGTTTAATCTCTATAGGAACACGCTCAACTATCTTTAACCCATAACCCTCAAGGCCGATAATCTTACGGGGGTTGTTGGTCATGAGTCTGAGTTTTTTTGCTCCAAGGTCAACCAGTATCTGTGCACCTATGCCGTAGTCTCTGAGGTCAGGCTTAAAACCAAGCTGTATGTTTGCCTCAACAGTGTCAAGCCCCTGATCCTGAAGCTCATAGGCCCTTAGTTTGTTTGCAAGCCCGATGCCTCTTCCTTCCTGTCTCATGTAAAGCACGATACCCTTTCCCTCCTGCTCTATCATCTCCATTGCCCTGTGAAGCTGGTCTCCGCAATCACAACGGCCTGAACCAAAGACATCACCAGTGAGGCACTCGGAATGAACCCTCACTAACACTGGCTCCTCAGGGTTTATCTCGCCCTTTACGAGGGCAACATGCACATTGTCGTCCACAATGTTTTCATAGGCTATTGCCCTGAAATCACCGCCGTATTTTGTGGGAAGCTTGACATCGGCTATCCTTTTAACAAGTCTCTCCTTACGCATCCTGTATTCAATAAGGTCCTTTACCGTAACGATCTTCAGTTTGTGCTTTCTGGCAAACTCCATAAGCTGGGGCACCCTTGCCATGGTGCCATCGTCGTTCATAATCTCACATATCACACCTGCTGGATAAAGACCTGCAAGCCGTGCGAGGTCAACAGAGCCCTCTGTCTGACCTGCCCTCTGCAACACCCCACCAGGTCTTGCCCTTAAGGGAAACACATGACCAGGACGGGCAAGGTCCTCAGGACGGGTCCTGGGGTCGATGGCAGTAAGTATGGTGGTTGCCCTGTCGTGAGCAGATATGCCTGTTGTTACCCCCCTTCGTGCTTCAATTGAAACTGTAAAGGCCGTTCCATAGGGTGAGGTGTTTTCGCTGGTCATCATTGGGAGCTGAAGTTCCTCTACCCTTTCAGGGGTGAGACTTAAACAGATAAGCCCACGGCCATACTTTGCCATAAAGTTTATTGCCTCAGGGGTGACCTTTTCTGCTGCCATGCATAGGTCTCCCTCGTTTTCCCTGTCCTCGTCATCCACGAGGATGACCATGCGGCCGGCCCTTATCTCCTCAATGGCCTCTTCAATGGTGTTGAATTTATATTTACTCCTCATTCGTTAAACCTCCTTATTTATTAGGGTGTAGCGGGTAGCGTGCAGGGGGTAGTTCCAGTTTAGAGTGCTGAATGTTGAGTGTTTAGTGAAAGAACTTAACTCAACACTCAAAACTCAACACTCAACTACACCCTACCCCCTACACCCTCAGCCCTGTTTTATGCAAATCCTCCTTCACCAAGGAGTTTCATGAGCCGTTTATCTTTTTCCTCTGTTTCGGCCCTTGCAAGAAATTTCTCAACATACTTACCTATTATATCAGTTTCAAGGTTAACCGTATCATTTGTTTTTTTAATACCAATCGTAGTTACCGCTGCTGTGTGGGGGATAATGACCACCTTGAAGGCATCCTTCATCACATCCACCACAGTAAGGCTAACTCCATCAACTGCCACAGAGCCTTTCTTCACCAGATACCTTAAAACCTCTTCAGGAGCCTCTATCTCTATCTCGAGAGTCTGCCCGAGGTCTGTCTTTCTTCTTATTCTTCCCACGCCATCTATGTGACCGGTCACTATGTGTCCACCCAGAGGGTCTGTTGGCCTGAGTGCTGGCTCCAGGTTTACCCTTGAGCCCTTTTTTAACTCTGCAAGGTTTGTGCTACTGAGGGTCTCCCTTGAAAGGTCAAACTTAAGGATGTCCCCATCTATCTCGGTTACCGTAAGGCAGGTGCCGTTAATGGAGATACTGTCACCTACTTTAGCCTGCCTTGCTATTTGCTCTGTGGATACATGCAGTCGTGTAATGTCACCCCTTTGCTCTATCTGCTCTACTCTGCCCATCTCAACCACTATACCTGTGAACATCTCATTCCTCTACATCAATGTCAAAGTGGAGTTCGTATTGATAAATACCTGCAAGGTCAACCACCTCTGACCAGGAGGTTGCAATGTTGACCCTGTTGTTCTGTATCGACACATATATGTCAGAGGGCTCTATGGGAACCTTTAGCGTAACAGCCCTTTCATAGACCATGTTTCTGTACTTTTCAGGTGATGTGTAACTCAGGCGAGCTATGGCCACAGCATCAGACTTAAGGGCTGCGTATCTGTAGTAAGGGATGGCAAACTTATAACCCACATAGGCTGAGACAAAGAGCAACAAAATACATATGTAGGGTCTTATGCCACCACAGTTGTTCATATAAACCTTCAGTGTAAGATTTTGCCAATTCTATTAAGCCGCGGCAGATGCCGCTTGCTGTCCCATGACCAGTATATGATAAATGCCTTACCCTTTACGGCCTTCAGGTCAACAAACCCCCAGTAACGACTGTCGTAACTCATGTCACGGTTGTCACCCATTACAAAGAGCTTTCCTTCAGGCACATAAACAGGGCCAAAGTTGTCTCTGACATCCATTCCCACAGGTCGTATATCGTTGTCCACATGCTGAACATAGGGCTCATTAAGAGGCTTACCATTTACATAAACCACCTTGTTTCTTTCCTCTACCACATCACCACCTACGCCAATCACCCTCTTTATAAAGTCCCTTGAAGGGTCCTTAGGATACTTAAATACAATTATATCACCTCTTTGGGGTTTTCTGAAAACGAGGATCCTTTTGTCAGAGAAGGGGATCTTAGTTCCATAGATAAACTTTGCCACCAGTATGTGGTCGCCCACAAGGAGGGTGGGGATCATGGAGCCTGAGGGGATCTTGAATGCCTGAACCACATAGGCCCTTATAATAAGGGCAAGGACCAGTGCTGTAATCAGTGCCTCTGTGTATTCCCGAAACTTACTCTTTTGTGCCTTCATTCCTTCACCCCTAACACTGTCAGGAACGCCTCCTGGGGTACCTCAATCCTGCCAAGCTGCTTCATCCTCTTTTTGCCCTCCTTCTGCTTTTCAAGAAGTTTTCTTTTTCTGGTAACGTCACCGCCATAGCACTTTGCAAGCACATCCTTCCTCAGTGGCTTTACCGTCTCCCTTGCAATAACCTTTGAGCCAATAGCTGCCTGTATGGCCACCTCAAAGAGCTGTCTTGGTATTACCTTTCTCAGTCTTTCTGTAACCTCTCTACCACGATAGTAGGCGTTGTCTCTGTGCACTATTATACTCAAAGCGTCCACTGCTTCGCCATTAAGCAGTATGTCAAGCTTCACAAGGTCAGATGGCCTGTAACCAATGAACTCATAATCCAGCGAGGCATACCCCCTTGTCAGAGACTTGAGACGGTCGTAAAAATCCCAGAGAATCTCGCTCAGGGGAAGCTCATAAACCACCAGTATTCTGTCCTTGCTTATGTAGTTAAACTCCTTCTGAATGCCCCTTTTTTCCTGACAGAGGCTGAGGACATTGCCAATGAACTCCTGTGGCACAAAGATGGATGCCTTCACAAAGGGCTCTTCAATACTAAGTGGCCTTTTTGGCATCTTTGTGGGGTTGTCAATAAGATGGACCTCACCTTTTTCATCGGTTACCCTGTAAACCACGGTTGGAGCCGTAGTTATGATGTTTATACCGAACTCTCTCTCTATCCTCTCCTTTATAATCTCCATGTGAAGAAGCCCCAGGAAGCCGCAACGGAAGCCAAATCCGAGTGCAGAGGAGCTTTCCTGCTCAAAGCTAAAAGAGCTATCGTTAAGTCGGAGTTTTTCGAGGGCATCCTTCAGGTCTTCATAATCAGCGGTCTCTACCGGGTAGAATCCACAGAATACCATTGGTTTTACCTCTTTGTAGCCATGGCAAGGCTCAGAGGCAGGGTTTTCTGCATCTGTAATGGTATCGCCAACTTTGGTGTCACGCACATTCTTAATACCTGCTATTATGTAGCCAACCTCCCCTGCCTGAAGGGATTCAGTCTTGAGCATCCTTGGTGTAAAAACCCCAACCTCGGACACCTCGTACTCCTTGCCAGTTGACATAACCAGAATCCTCTGCCCTGGTGCCACCCTTCCATCAAAGAGCCTCACAAGGGCAACCACTCCGCGGTAGTTGTCAAACCAGGAATCAAATATCAGGGCCTTAAGTGGCCTCTCTGGTGAGCCCTGAGGAGGTGGTATCTTTCTCACTATTGCCTCAAGTATCTCCTCTGTGCCCTGACCTGTCTTTGCTGATGCCTCTATAGCATCGGAGCAGTCAAGCCCTACTACCTCTTCTATCTGTTCCTTTACCCTTTCGGGCTCAGCCTGTGGAAGGTCAATCTTGTTGATTACAGGTATAAGCTCAAGGTCGTTTTCAATGGCAAGATAGGCATTTGCCAGGGTCTGAGCCTCAACACCCTGTGTGGCATCCACTACAAGGAGTGCCCCCTCGCAGGAGGCAAGACTTCGGGATACCTCATAGGAGAAGTCCACATGCCCGGGGGTATCAATCAGGTTAAGTATGTACTGTTTTCCATCCTTTGCCCTGTAGATTAACCTCACCGCATGGGCCTTAATCGTGATACCCCGCTCACGCTCAAGGTCCATTGAGTCAAGGACCTGCTCAGTCATCTCCCTCTCTGTCAGGGTGCCTGTGAACTCAAGTAGCCTGTCAGCAAGGGTTGACTTGCCGTGGTCTATATGAGCGATTATTGAGAAGTTCCGAATGTTCTTCATAAGTTAAACTCTAAATTCCAAGCACTAAATCCTAAACAAATTCCAAGCTCTAAATTTCAAACTACAAACCAATTGGTTATAAAGCAGTAGATGTTTGCAACGAATCACAACTTAATAAAGGCAATTAAAGCTATTAACTCGATTAATGAATAGAACGCGATAAACGCGACAAACGCAATTAACGCTATGAACACTTTGTTAGATTCTTATTTTAATATCATCGATGCTGCGCCTACCACGCCAGCGTCGTCGCCAAGGCTGGCGGGAAGGAACTCTACATCCTCTATAAGGGTTTTAAAGGCACGGCGTTGTGCCTCCTTTTTTGCCTCTTCAACTATAATGTTCCATGCACCCACCAGTCCACCACCGATTATCACGGCTTCAGGACTGAATATGTTTACCAGCGAGGCAATACCAACTCCAAGGTATCTTCCTGCCTCTTTAAGTGTCTCTCGGGCAAGCATGTCTCCTTCAAGGGCAAAGTTGTAGATGTCTTCAGCCGTAATCTTGTAAATGTTTCCTTCGCAGCACTGCCTGAGCTGGCTCTCTTCACCCTGCTCAAGGGCATCTACCACCCTGGAAACCATTGCCCTTGCCGATGCGTAGGATTCAAGACATCCGTTATTTCCACAGAGGCACCTTATACCATCAGCCTCCACAGTTATATGTCCAAGCTCTGATGCCACATCAAGGAGTCTTCCGTCGTGGACCACCCCTCCGCCAATACCTGTGCCAAGGGTAAGCATGACAAAGCTCTTAAGCCCCCTTCCTGCACCTACCCAGTGCTCACCAAGGGCTGCTGCATTGGCATCGTTTTCCATCTTTACCTCAAGGGAGAACTCTTCTTTAAGAGAGGAAACAAGCTCTTTGCCTTCAGCCTCCTCGAGGTTAGGAGAACTGACCACCACCTGTCTTTCTCTGTCTATCACACCTGCAACGGCCAATCCGATTCCCACCACATCATCGTTTACGAGCTCTGACACCATCGAGGTCAATTGCTCAAGCAGGTCGCCATCACGGGAGGGCTGTTTCCTTTTTTGTAGCACCTTTCCTGAATTGTCAATCAGGGCAACCCTCATGTTGGTTCCACCAATGTCCACACCTATAGCCTTTGCCTTTCTGACCATAGCCTCCAGCTCTCCTTCCAAAAATCAGATAAGTCTTAAGCCCTGTTATGTTTTTTTGATTTCTATTTCCCATCCAAAGGCGCTGAAGAAAGGATGGGCATTACGGCAGGGCTTTGGTTTATTATTTTAACATATCAGGTAAGGCTACTTCTTTTCCCTTTCCCTGAGTGCCTCCCTGACCACCTTTAAAATGTCCTCAGGGGTGAAGGGTTTTTCTATGTATTCGTATGCGCCAAGCTTTATTGCCTGAACAGCGGTGCTTATGGTGCCATAGCCGGTTATTATGATTACCTGGATATCAGGCCATTTTTGTTTGATTGTTTTTAGCACCTCAAGCCCATCCATGTCAGGCATCTTGAGGTCTGTAAGCACTATGTCAAAGTTTTCCTTCTCAAGCAGTTCTATCGCCTCGTCACCCCTTGAAGTAACCACCACATCATATCCCTCTGGTTTTAAGACCCTTTCGCAGCTTACCCTTACAATTGCCTCATCATCTATTACCAGGACCCTTGCACCCATTATGTATCCTCCTTTCAGGGGAGAACCTTCCTGCCCCCAAGCCCTTTTATTGCCATTTTAATCTCATCAAAGGAGGGTCGTTCGATAAGGAAACTGCTAAAGGCCCTCCCTATCTGGTCAATGTGGTGCGCATCGGAGGACCAGAGCCAGGGCAGGTGCCTGTAATTTTCAAATCTCTTCCGTGCTTCTTCAGGGCTGGTTCTGAAGGATATCTCAAGGGCATCAAAGTCCACATCTTCAGGCACTTTACCAAGGGCATTGATAATCCCGTAAAGCTCTCTGTCTATGTGAGAGGCTATGGCAAGCCCACTAAGGCTGTGGATGAACTGAACGGTCTCCTCAACTGTCATGTCCACGGGCTCAATCAGTGAGCGTTCGTTAAAGTGGACGAGCTGTCCCTCGGCATTGACCACCAACTGCTCAAAGTGAAGCCGGCTGTTTTTCTCAATCGGCAGGTAACTGTAGATACGCCCCTGAAGTGTCAGGGCAGCCTCATAATCTGGCATTACGGCAAGCAGGTGAACCTCTTCACTGGTGGTCACCTCCATTGCTGGAAGCACCGTCAGTCCCTCGGCAAGCTCCGCGAGGGCAGGGAAGTTTTCAACTGAGTTGTGGTCTGAAACCGCTATAATATCAAGCCCCTCCTGTCTGGCCCTCTGCACAATCCTTTTTGGGGTCATGTCAATGTCTGCACAGGGAGATAGACAGGTATGAATATGCAGATCCACTCGAAAGGTCTTAAGCATCCTTATTCTCCTTCTCAGGTCTTTTTATATTATACTTCTTCATAAGGGCATGGAAGTTGGGCCTTTGCATACCCACATCCTCAGCTGCACGGGTTATGTTCCAGCTGTTACGCTCAAGGGCACTTAATACAAAGAGCCTCTCTGCTGATTCTACCGCTTTCTGTCTGAGCCTTTTCTTTAACTCCTTGAGCTCTTCAATGTTCCCTGGCACCCGGATGGAGTCTTCCTCTGCCTGAAGGCTCAGTGAAGCAGGCTCAATCACATCTCCCTCTGCAAGGAGCACAGCTCTCTGGATGGTATTTTCAAGCTCCCTTACATTTCCTGGCCAGTGGTACTCTACAAGCCTCTTCATTGCCTCTGCGGTTATTGATTTTATGGGTTTTCCAAGCTCTGACGAGTACTTCCTTAGGAAGTGATTTGCAAGAAGAGGGATGTCCTCCTTTCTCTCCCTTAACGGCGGTAGATGTATTGGGAAAATGTTTAACCTGTAAAAGAGGTCCTCTCTGAACTTACCCTTCCTGACCATCTCTTTAAGGTCGCGGTTTGTGGCTGCCACTACCCTTATGTCAGCCCTTTTGCTTTCCCTTGCTCCGAGCGGTCGGTACTCCTTTTCCTGTAAAAGCCTTAACAGTTTTGCCTGAAGGCCTGAGGGAAGGTTTCCTATCTCATCTAAAAAGAGCGTGCCACCCTGGGCATCTTCAATCAGTCCCTGCCTGTGCTCCAGGGCTCCTGTGAATGCACCCTTTTTATAGCCAAAGAGCTCTGCCTCAAGGAGATCATCCGGTATAAGCCCACAGTCAACCACGACAAAGGGGGCATCCTTCCGTGGACTGTTAAAGTGTATGGCACGGGCAACCAGCTCCTTTCCAGTGCCGCTTTCACCGGTGATAAGAACCGTTGACGAGGTTGGGGCAACAATGCTTATCAGCTTGTAGACCTTCGCCATTGCCCTTGAGCCGCCTACCAGATTCTTTATGTACTGGGTGCTGAGGTGTTTCTTCAGTGAGAGGTTTTCTTTTCTAAGCCTTCTTCGTTCAAGCGCCTTCATTACGAGGGCACGGAGCTCGTCAGGCCTGAAGGGCTTCTCTATGTAGTCGTAGGCACCCAGTTTCATAGCCTCAACAGCGGTGTTTACACTGCCATGACCTGTAACTATGATGACCTCCACATAGGGGTCAAACTCCTTGACCCTTCTTAGCACCTCTATGCCACTTAGGTCTGGAAGCCTGAGGTCAGTAAGGACCAGATCAATCTCATGCTGTTCAAGAAGCTTAAGTGCAGTTGTGGCATCCCCGGCTTCAAGCATACTTATGCCCTCAGGTTCAAGGATTCGCCTGCAGGCCTGCCTTATTATCTCCTCGTCATCTATAATCAGGGCTACAGCGGTCATTCCTTGAGGTCTCTATTTTCAGGCACGGGAAGCCTTATAAAGAAACTCGTTCCCTTTCCTGGAGTGCTCTTGACCCTGATGTTTCCACCGTGTTTCTTGATAATTCCGTGACTTACCGAAAGCCCAAGACCGGTCCCCTTCCCCGGGGGCTTTGTGGTAAAGAAGGGCTCAAATAGCCTGTCCATATACTCTTCTGGGATACCGGGGCCAGTGTCAGTAAACTCTATCTCTATGTGGTCAGCATCGTCTTCCCTGATAAGTCGGGTGGATATATTGATACTGCCGCGGTCATTCATTGCATCAGCAGCATTTATAAGCAGGTTCATGAAGACCTGCTCAAGCTGTGAGGCATCGCCCCTTATGTCTGGCAGGTCAGGGGAGAGACTGGTGTTTATCTTAACATTGTGAAACTTTGCCTGATTTCTAACTATACCAATGGTGTGGCTTATGACATCGTTGACATTAACATCTGTTTTCTCCGAGGGCAGGGCACGGGAAAAGCCAAGCAATCCCTTTATTATCTTTGAACACCTCTCGGCCTGCTCTATTATCACCTCCAGGTCTTCTCTGTCCATCTTGTTTTCAGGAGGAAGCCTCTTCAGCATAAGGTGTGCAAAGGTAACTATTCCTGTTAGTGGGCTGTTAAGCTCGTGAGCCACGCCTGCTGCCATCCTGCCAAGAGAGGCTAATTTTTCAGTATGAACGAGCTGCTCCTGACCTCTTCTGATCTCCTCGGTCTTCTTTTCAACCTCCCTTTCAAGCTCCTTTGCCCAGTTTTCAAGTCTCTCCCTTGAGGTCTTGAGCTCGCGGGTCATGCTGTTGAAAGCCCGTGCAAGCATGCCTATTTCGTCTTTTCTGTTGATGTTGATCTGGAAGTCAAGGTCACCCTTAGAGACCCGTTGAAGTGCATCAGCAAGGATGTAAAGCGGACCGATTACTATCCTCCAGAGAACTATACAAAGGATAATGCAGAAGAATAAAGTAAAGATAACTCCTGAAACAAGGGTAAATAGTTTCTGCTGTTTCATCTTGTTATCCAGACGAGCCAGACTGTATCTGGCCTCAAGCACACCAAGGAGCCTCTTGTTTTTATTATGATAATGACAGACGGCGTTAAAACAAGCTGGTCGGTTAAGTATAGGCCTTGTAAAGATCATAAAACGGGATGCTGACTTTTTTTCAACAAACCAGGATGCCTTCTCTATCAGTTTTTTTCTTTTTCCGTGGCAAGCAAAGCAGGCTGAAGAGCTGGTCGTGGCTGTGCTGTCAATAAACCGTTTATTTGATGAAAACCTCACTACACCATTGGGGTGACTGTATATATTAACAAAAGCAATATCAACTACAGTGCTTACCTTTTTCAGAGTTTCGTTAATACTACTACGGTCATTATATAGCATATGTTTTTCAAGGGACTTCTCTATCATCTCGCTGTAGCCTTCGTAAAAGGAAAGGGAATATTTTATAAACTCCTGCTCGCCCCTGATGATAATCATATACCAGAAGAAACCACTTCCAATTAACAGGAGCACCCCAATGGCAAGAATCAACTTAAGACTGAGGGAGTTTTTTGTTTTTTTCTTTAAAAGGTCCTTTGTAAAGGAAAGAAAATCCCTTGAATTCATTGTCTGAAACCATCTAAGGTCTTCTTAATATGTTCAAGTCTGAAGGGCTTTTTCAAAAGCACGGCACCTGTTGAAGAAAGCTCCTTTTCTGTCTCATCATCAAGCACCGCTCCTGTAATCAGGACAAAGCGGTTTGCAAGCTGTGGCTTAAGGTCTTTAATCCTTCGGTGAACCTCGTCTCCCTTGATGTCAGGCATCTTCCAGTCACTGAATACGGCAAAGTAGTCCTTTTTAATGATTAATTCAAGCCCCTCGGTGCTGCTTTCTGCAATATCCGTTTTGTAGTCAAGATCTGTAATGTAAGCTGCAAGCACCTCCGCAACATCAGGGTCATCATCAATGATCAATATACTTGGTTGTTCCATTCATTATTCCTCTGCATTCTGAGTCCTGTCCCCCCTCGGAAATGATATGTGAACTATTATACCACCTTCGGGTCTGTTTTTAATAAGGATATCCCCTCCGTGGGCCTTCACTATGGAGTAAGTTATGGAAAGGCCCAGTCCTGTCCCTTTATCCACGTCCTTGGTAGTGAAAAAGGGCTCGAAGACCCTGTTCAGGTTTTGTTCCTCGATACCAGTGCCGTTGTCTATTACCTCAAGATGAACCCTATCCTGGTCGTGATAGGTCTTAATGGTAATCTCACCCTCACCGTCTTTGTGCTTTTCAGCCACTGCATCGTGGGCATTTTTAAGCACATTGAGAATTACTTGGCCTATCTGTGTCTTATCCCCCAGAATGGAAGGTACATTAGGGTCGTATTCCCTTTTAAGCGCTATACCGTCGGAACGGAGCTCGTAGGCTATGAGGTCAACTATCTGGTCTGAAACAGTGTTAAGGTTAATGACATTCTGCTCTGGAGAGCGTTTTCTTGCAAACTCAAGCAGATTTGAGATGATGTTTGCCGCACGAGTTGCTGACTGGAATATCTTGTCAAGCCTTTTTCTGTCCTGCTCGTTAAGCTGGTTGCTCTGTAGCATAAGCTCTGTGTATCCA
>WFMM01000135.1 GCA_015484595.1 Nitrospirota bacterium
AAATTATCGCTCTCTGATGATTTAAAGAAGTTCATAGTTTATCTATCAAGGATAAAGGGATTTGATGCACTAAGGGACATTATAAGACACTATACCAGCCTGTATTACGAAAGCCAGAAAAAGACTAAAGCAACCATTATCACACCTGTAAAGTTCAACGGAAATATAGAGGGTCGCCTTGTTGAGGCACTCAGGAAGCTCACAAATCGTGAGGTAGAGGTCGAATACCTCTACGACCCTGAACTTATTGGTGGTATAGTGGTAAAGGTTGGTAGCACCATGTATGATTCAAGCATCCGTGGTCAGTTAAACCTGCTAAAGGAGCAATTAAGTAGGTAATCTAATGAAATGATTAATAAAAAGGGGTGATGAGATGGAAATTAAGGTCGACGAAATAAGTGAGTTAATAAGAAAGCAGATAACCGATTTCGAAAAGAAGGTTGATGTAAGTGAGATCGGAACAGTGCTTAGTGTTGGTGACGGTATTGCAAGGGTTTATGGTCTTGAAAATGTTATGGCCAGTGAGCTGCTTGAGTTCCCCAATGGTGTTTTTGGCATGGCACTGAACCTTGAAGAGGATGTGGTTGGAACGGTTCTCTTCGGTGAAGACACCCTCATTAAAGAAGGCGATATAGTTAAACGCACTGGAAGGATTATGGAGGTGCCTGTTGGTGAGGCACTTCTTGGAAGGGTTGTCAATGCAATAGGTCAGCCCATAGATGGTAAGGGACCAATAGATGCTAAGGAAACGAGAAAGGTTGACATCGTTGCCCCTGGAATAGTTGACCGTCAGCCTGTCAGTGAGCCACTTCAGACAGGTATCAAGGCAATAGATGCAATGATCCCGATCGGCAGGGGTCAGCGTGAGCTTATTATTGGTGACCGTCAGACTGGTAAAACGGCAATTGCAATAGATGCCATAATTAATCAGAAAGACACCGATGTTTATTGCATATATGTGGCAGTTGGACAGAAGAGGGCGGCTGTTGCAAGGGTTGTACAGACCCTTGAGGAATACGGTGCCATGGAGTACACCACTGTTGTGGTTGCCACAGCCTCAGAGCCCGCACCACTTCAGTACATAGCTCCATATTCGGGCTGTGCAATGGGAGAGTACTTCAGGGACAACGGAAAACATGCATTGATCATATACGACGACCTCAGCAAACAGGCAGCAGCATACAGACAGCTTTCACTCCTTCTTAGGCGTCCGCCAGGCCGTGAGGCTTACCCTGGTGATGTCTTTTATCTCCACTCCCGTCTGCTTGAAAGGGCTGCAAAGATGTCAGACGAGCTTGGTGGTGGCTCACTTACGGCACTTCCAATAATAGAAACACAGGCTGGAGACGTTTCAGCATACATACCAACCAATGTTATCTCAATTACAGACGGACAGATTTATCTTGAGCCTGACCTGTTTTATGCAGGCGTCAGACCTGCTGTTAATGTAGGTCTTTCAGTCAGCCGAGTTGGTGGTGCAGCACAGACCAAGGCTATGAAGCAGGTTGCCGGAACACTCAGGCTTGACCTTGCACAGTTCAGGGAGCTGGCAGCCTTTGCACAGTTTGGTTCAGACCTTGACAAGGCAACTCTTGCACAGATCGAGCGTGGTAAGAGGATGGTGGAGCTCCTGAAACAGGACCAATACCAGCCAATGCCTCTGGCAGATCAGATTCTGGTGCTATTTGCAGGCACACAGGGCTTTCTTGACGATATACCTGTTGAGTCTATAAAGCCCTTTGAGCAGGGCCTTCTCAGTTATGTAAAGAGCCAGAAGGCAGAGCTATTAAAAGAGATAGAAGAGAAGAAAACACTTGACGAGGATCTCAAAAACAAACTTAGCGAGGCTATTGAGGCATTTAAATCAACATTTCAGGCATAAAGGCGGAGAATATAAATTATGGCAACATTAAGAGATATTAAAAGAAGAATTAACTCAATCAAAAGCACGGCAAAGATAACCCGTGCCATGAAGATGGTCTCAGCAGCAAAGCTGAGAAAGGCACAGGAGAGGATGTTTGCGCTGAGACCCTATGCTGAAAAGATAGACGAACTCCTGCACTCTCTTGTACAGCCAGGAGAACAGGATGTTCATCCACTGCTTCAGATAAGACCAAGAAAGACTGTGGAAGTGGTAATAATAACCTCTGATAAAGGACTCTGCGGTGCTTTCAATGCAAATGTCCTTAAAGCAGGGGTTAAACTCATTAATCAGCTTCGTTCCGAAGGGTTCGAAGTTACTATAAGCACAGTTGGCAGAAAGGGACGGGATTATTTTAAACACAGAGATGTAAAGATGAGAAAAAACTGGACAGGACTTTCTGGCAAGGTCTCATATTCATCTGCACAGGAGATGGCAAGGGAGTTGATGGACAGTTATATAAATGAGACCTTTGATGAGCTTTATCTTGTTTACAATGAATTCAAATCAGTGGTTGCTCAGGAGATAGTGGAAAAGAAGTTACTGCCCATCGCTGAGATTGAACAAAAAGAAGAGGAAGTTTATAGAGACTTTATGTTTGAACCATCGGAAGGGGAAATCTTCAATGTGCTTTTGCCAAAGAGTATCGAGATACTGGTTTACAGGGCATTGATAGAATCAGCAGCCTCAGAAGAGGCAGCCCGTATGACGGCAATGGAGAACGCAACGAAGAACGCAGAGGACATGATAGACAGACTTACCCTTGAGTTTAACAAGGCTCGCCAGGCATCCATTACCAAAGAACTTATGGATATAGTTGGCGGTGCCGAAGCGATTAAGGAATAAATTCAGGGTGTAGGGTGTAGGGAAGATAATTTCTAAGCACTAATATCTAAATTCTAAATAGAAAGTGCTGGGAAATTGAAAACAGTATTTTAGAATTTATAATTTTGAATTTAGAATTTAGGATTTAGGATTTAGAATTTAATAAATGATGGAGGTTTGATTATGAACGAAGGAAAAGTTGCACAGGTCATCGGTGCGGTAGTGGATGTCGAGTTTGAGACAGAGCTACCAGCCATATTGAATGCTTTAAAGATAGAGCAGCCAGCTGACCCTGAAAAGGGAATCCCCGAGATTAACCTTACCCTTGAGGTAGCATCACACCTTGGAGAAAACAGGGTAAGAACCATCGCCATGGGTCCCACAGATGGTCTTGTCAGGGGAATGAGGGTGGTTGACACAGGTCAGCCAATCGCTGTGCCTGTTGGTGATGCCACACTTGGAAGGATAATGAATGTTACTGGTGACCCTTACGACAACGCAGGTCCAATAAACGCAAAAGAGCGCTGGCCTATTCATCGTCCTGCACCAGAGTTCGTCGAGCAGGAGCCTGCAACGCAGGTCTTTGAGACAGGCGTTAAGGTCTTTGACCTCCTGGTTCCTTTCGTTCGTGGTGGTAAGATGGGAATGTTCGGTGGTGCAGGAGTTGGAAAGACGGTTATCATCATGGAGATGATTCACAACATCGCAATGGTTCACGGCGGTGTCTCTGTGTTTGCAGGTGTTGGTGAGAGAACCAGGGAAGGAAACGACCTGTTCCTTGAGATGAAGGAGTCAGGAGTTATCGAGAAGGCAGCCCTGATTTATGGTCAGATGAACGAGCCACCAGGTGCTCGTCTCAGGGTCTCACTTACTGCACTGACGGCAGCTGAGTACTTCAGGGACCAGGGACAGGATGTTCTCATCTTCATAGATAACATCTTCCGTTATACACTGGCTGGTTCTGAGGTGTCAGCACTGCTTGGAAGGATGCCTTCAGCAGTTGGTTACCAGCCAAACCTTGCAACTGACATGGGAATGCTTCAGGAGAGGATTACGACCACAAAGAAAGGCTCAATCACCTCCATGCAGGCAATATATGTTCCTGCTGACGACCTCACAGACCCTGCAGTTGCAACAGCCTTTACTCACCTTGACGGAACAGTGGTTCTTTCAAGGCAGATTGCAGAGCTCGGTATATACCCTGCGGTTGACCCTCTTGATTCTACATCAAGGGCACTGGATCCAAAGATAATAGGTGAGGAGCACTACCAGGTTGCCCGTGGTGTCCAGAAGATACTTCAGAGGTATAAGGAGCTTCAGGACATCATAGCAATCCTTGGTATGGAAGAACTCAGCGAGGACGACAAACTGGTGGTTGCCAGGGCAAGGAAGCTCCAGAGATTTCTCAGTCAGCCATTCCATGTGGCTGAGGCATTTACAGGCACACCAGGCAAGTATGTAAAACTTGAAGACACCATCAAGGGATTTAAGGCAATCATAGAAGGTAAATACGACGACCTGCCAGAGCAGGCATTCTACATGGTTGGTCCAATCGAAGAGGTAGAAGAAAAGGCCAAGAAACTGGGTTATACAAGAGAAGTATAGAGTGTACAAAAAGGAGTGATATAGATGGCAGAGAAATTAACTCTTGAGGTAGTGAGTCCCTATGGTCAAACATTCAAAGACGAGGTAGATGAGGTCATTGCACCCGGCTCTGAAGGTGAGTTTGGTGTATTACCAGGACACATACCATTTATTACAACCCTTAAGATAGGAATTCTTATATACAAAAAAAATGGTAAACCTGGCTATATCTTTGTCAACTCAGGTTATGCAGAAGTTTACGAAGACAGGGTTCTCGTGCTTGCAGACAGTGCTGAAAAGGCTGAAGACATCGATGTTGAGAGGGCAAAAGAGGCATTAAGAAGAGCAGAGGAACTCCTTAAAAAACAGGAAAACATAGACTTTGCCCGTGCTCAGGCAGCACTACAAAGGGCAATAAACAGGATAAGAGCTGCTGAGCTGGCAGGAAAAAGATAATATCTTTCAACTATTGCCAACCCTTCCCATAAAAATCTTTTCTTTTTTCATAAACATATGTTATAATTTCTTTAATGTCACTGGATGATCACAAATTAAAGGTCTTTTGCACTGTCGCAGAAACCAAAAGCTTCTCGAAGGCATCAGAGATAATACATCTCACACAGCCTGCTGTGAGCCTGCAGATACAGGCACTCGAGGAGCTTTACGAAACCAAGCTGTTTGACCGTTCAAGTAATGCTGTCACCCTTACACCAGCAGGCGAGGTGCTGTATAAGTATGCAAAACACATCCTCGGGCTTTATGCATCTGCAGAAAAGGAAATAGGAGAACTCACCGGTCTGGTTAAGGGCAGCATCTCTATAGGTGCAAGCACAACCATCGGAAATTATCTGCTTCCAAGGGTAATATCTGATTTCAGAAAATCAAGGTCCAAGATAAAAATCCATGTTCAGGTTGGCAACACAAAAAGGGTTGTGGAGCTTCTAAACAGTGGGAACATTGACATTGGCCTTGTAGAGGGAGAGGTTTCAAGACAGAAGATATCCACAAAGAAGCTTATTGACGACGAACTATGTCTTGTGGTTCCGCCCCAGCATCCACTGTCAAAGAGAAAGGATGTGTCAATCTTTGACATCACAAACGAGCCTTTCATAATAAGAGAAGAAGGCTCTGGAACTCGTCAGGTAATAGAGAAGTATCTGGCAAAGCATGGAATAACCACACAGAGTATGAAGATTACCCTTATTCTTGGAAGCACTGAGTCTATAAAACATGCTGTTGAAAACGGAATGGGACTGGCGATTATTTCAAGGTGGGCTGCACTAAAGGAGGCAAAGTTTGGCACATTGAAGCTGCTTAGTTTCAGAGAGGAAAAGCTGATGAGGGAGTTTACACTTATCACTCACAAAAACGAGGTCCTTTCATATGCAGCAGAGGACTTCCTTGACTATGTCATGAACTACCCCTACGAAAAACTCCTGAGCCTTTAAATTATCTGAACCCTTCCCGTGCCTTTTATAAAACGCCCTATTACCCGATAAAAGATGCCGCTTTTTTCAAAGCTTTTTAGTTTGCCTTCCTTTATTGCTATCAAAAGCCCACCTGATGTCTGGGGGTCAAAAAGTAAGAGCTTAAAACTCTCATTCAGAGGAGATTTGTACTGAACGAGCTCTTCAAAGAACTGCCTGTTTTTGTAAGCCCCCTCAGGCACGAGCCCTCTGTCTGCAAACTCTATCACACCATTAAATACCGGCAGTTTATCCTTTTTGAGAATCAGGTCAAGCTCCTTTTGTGATAGCATCCTTGCAAGATGACCTATCAGGCCAAAGCCTGTTACATCTGTGCAGGCCGTGGCACCTGCCTTTACTGCTATTTCTGATGCCTCTTTGTTAAGCATGCACATAAAATCTATAGCCTCCTTTATGTCCTGCTCTGTGGCCCTTTCACCCTTTAACGCAGTGGTTAGCACCCCTGTGCCAAGAGGCTTTGTAATTATCAGCAGGTCGCCCTCCTCAGGGGTGTCACTCCGGAGGATATGCCCTTTTTCAACAATGCCAGTTACTGAAAGCCCTGTCTTTATTTCACCGTCATCAAAACAATGCCCACCAATTAAAGGAACACCAGCCTGGTCCAAAACATAACAGACCCCTGAAAGGATTTCCCTTATAAGCTCTGGAGGATAATCACAGGCTGGATAACCGATTATTGAAAGTGCACTGAAGGGTCTTCCACCCATGGCATATATATCACTTAGAGAGTTGGCAGCAGATATCTTTCCAAATGTAAAGGGGTCGTTCACAAGTGGGGTAATAACATCAACGGTTTCCACCAGTGCCCGGTTTTCGTCCAGCAAACGCACGCCAGCATCATCACCAGGTGGCACAAGCACATTATTTTTTGGACTGGTTTTAACCTCTCTGATTATGCTGTCCAGCTCCGCTGGACCAAGCTTGCCAGCTCAGCCAGCAGCCTTTGCTGCCTCTGTTAATCTCCATCGCCTCTCTGACATATTGAAATTTAACATATAATTGATAGAAATAACAAATAAATCTTGGTGTATTGGGTTATTGGTGTATTGGGTAAAAGAGACGAATGTAATTGTATGCTTTTAAAATGATGCGGTATGTGAGATATCTCTTAATATCTGTTATAATTAAAAAAACTGTAATGGTGTTTATGGTTATGTATTTAGAACGGGTTATAGAAAAAATTAACAGTGTTAAAAAATATGTCCGAAACAGATACCATGCTGAAATCATCGGTATCTTTGGCTCATTTGCAAGGGGTGCCGAAAAACAGGCAGGTGATATAGATATACTTGTAGAGTTCAATGAAGATGCAGATTTATTTGACTATGTTGGACTTTCTTTATACCTTGAGGAACAACTTGGCAAAAAAGTAGATATTGTCCCCCGTGACAGTATAAAAAAAGAACTGAAAGAACAGATAATTAAAGAAACAATTCCTTTATGAGAAATTACAGGTTATTACTAAAGGATATATTGGACGCAATAAATGCAATAGAAAACTTTACCAACGAGGTTTCCTTTGAAGAATTCAAAAACAACGACGAAAAGTCTAGCGCTGTAATAAGAAAGTTTGAAATCATTGGTGAAGCCTCCAAGGGATTACCTGAATCTTTAAAGAAAAAATACCCCGAAGTACCCTGGAGGGAGATGGCTGGATTCAGGGATAAGTTAATACACTTCTATTTTGGAATTAATTACGAACTTGTATGGAAGGCTATCAAAAAGAGACTGCCTGAAATCAAAAAATCCATTCAGAAAATGATCGACGAAATTGAATGACCAACAATGTACATCTACCTTAATGGCAATATTATAAGAGAGCGGGAGGCATCGGTTTCGATAAATGACAGGG
>WFMM01000136.1 GCA_015484595.1 Nitrospirota bacterium
CTAAACTGCGACATAGAGGAAAGGACCAGGCAGTGGATAACTAAAAACTCTTCACACCTTAAAGAGGTTGCTTCTGAAAGGATTACTTTGGAGATTATAAAGATGCTCAACGCTGAGCACTCCTTCAGGGCTTTGCAGATGGCCCTGAAGGATGGTATCCTTGATGAGGTTTTTTCCTTTAATAAAGGGAAGTTAGAATTTATAATTAAAAATATTTCTTTATTTTATAAAAAACTTAAAGAATCACCTGAAGATGTAAGAAATACCTTCAATGAGCAGATAGATATGGGGTTAAGCTTAAAGGGCCTCATGGTACTTGAGCTTTTTACTCAGTTTTCGGATATCAAACACTGGAGATTAAGTCTCTCAAAAAGGATTAAAACCAGGCTTGGAGGATTTATACATAGTAAAGACAGGGCAAGGTGCCTTTTAAGGGGCCTTAAAGGCAAAGAGCTTTATGATTGCTTCAGACAGTTATACGGGAATCTCTTTGAGTTTATATTCTTTTTGGGTAAATGGGAGCTCCTTCCTGAGATGAAGAGGTTTTACAGGGTAAATAAAAACCCGATTGTGGATGGAGAATTTATAAAGAAGCATTTAGGGTTAGATGAAGGTCCTGAGATAGGGAGGATTGTAGAAGCACTGAAAAGGGAAGAGTTCTTAGGAGGGATAAAGACAGTAGAGGATGCTAAAGAGTTCCTGAACGGCCTGAAGGGAAATTAAAAAGAGCCCCTAAAAAGGAACTACAAAAACTATAATCTAATTTAACATAATATACATTATCAGAACAATTAAATTAACATGCATTGTTAATAATCTGTTATAAATTATGTTTAATTTCTCAAGGAGTGCTTATTTTATGAGGGTTCCATCGCTTGTGTTTAACTTTTATGCATTAAAAATTGTTTTAAAAATCAAGAAGTTAGAATCTATTTTTGGGCTTTTCCAAAAAGCACACCCTCGGAACTGCTTAAAATCTTGACATCCGAGGCCCTGCCCTCTCTGAAATCACTGTCTCTGTAGTACACATCAAGGTAGTTATCCGATTTTCCTTTAATGTAGCCATCTCTGGTGGTTCTTTCAGCTACGACCCTAAGAGTTTTGCCTATCTGAAGAGCTCTGTATTGCTCACGCCTTGAACTGTCAAGCTCTCTGAGCCTCTGAGCCCTCTCTTTCTTTGTGCTCTTTGGCACCTTGTCCCTCATCCCTGAGGCCACTGTACCAGGCCTGTCTGAATAAGGAAATATGTGCATATAATTTATCGGCAGATCCTCCAATAACTTTAATGTCTCACAAAACTCCTCCTCTGTCTCACCCGGAAAGCCAACTATCACGTCTGTGCCTATGGAGATGTTGTCAAACCTTTTATATATATCTTTAACTACAAGTTCAAAAGTCTTCGTATTATAAGGTCTTTTCATTCTTTTCAAGACACTGTCTGAGCCGCTCTGAAGTGGTATGTGAAGGTGCTTACACACCCTCTTGTCAGCAAACACCTCAAGAAACCCCTGGCTTATTTCTATCACCTCAAGAGAGCTTAGCCTTATCCTTATCCTCTTTGTATGGTTCAATAAACCTTCAAGTAACACCTGAAGGTTTACCCTTCCCTTAAGGTCAACCCCGTAAAGACCGATGTGGATACCTGTAAGTACCACCTCGTCGTAACCTGAAGACTCATAAAGCACGACCTCCCTTATTATCTCCTCAGGTGGTCGGCTTTTTGGTCTTCCCCTTAATTCGGGTATGATACAGTATGTGCAACGGTGACTGCATCCTTCCTGTATCTTTACAAAGGGCCTTGCCCTGCCTGATAATTTTAAAGTACTTCTTTGATAATCATTGCTAACCAGCTGTAATATCTTGTTTTTATCACTATTTTTTATCACCTCTATATCAGGACTTATCTCCTTAATCTTCATCTCGTCAAGCTCTGTATAGCATCCAGTGACCACCACCCGGGCACCTGATTTTATGGCCCTCCTGATGAGCTGTCTTGACTGGTAGTCGCTCTTTGCAGTCACAGAGCAGGTGTTAATAATGCAGAGTTCAGGGGAGTCTTTAAGCTCTACGAGCTCGTGACCACTTGCAAGGATGTGTCTTTTTATATCGTCGCTTTCAGCAAGGTTGGTCTTACAACCAAGGGTAAGAACGGTTATCTTCATGGCAGGTCTAAAGGGTCTTGCCTTCAAGGGAGTGTCTGTGGGCTTCGGTGATAAGCACCTTTACGAGGCTTCCAGGGTTAATCTCCCCTTCTGAAACGAAGTTTACTATCTTGTTTGTACGGGTTCTTCCCGTGTACTGGCCGTTGTCGTTTTTTCCCTCTACAAGCACCTCCTGAACCGTGGCTTTAAGCTTTTGGTTTTTCTTCTCTGTTATCTCATCCTGAAGCCTCAGTATCTCGGTAAGCCGCTCGGACTTCACCTCCTCAGGTAACTGGCCATCCATGGTTGAAGCCCTTGTGTAGGGCCTTTTTGAATACTTAAAGGCAAATATGCCGTCAAACTCTATCTCTTTTAGCGCATTTAGGGTGGCCTGATGATCCTTTTCGGTCTCAGTGGGAAATCCAGCGATTATATCAGAGGTGATGGCAATATCAGGCATTGCATCTCTTAGCATCCCTATCTTTTCCATGTATTCAGAAAGGGTGTACTTTCGGTTCATAAGTTTAAGCACCCTGTCTGAGCCTGACTGAAGTGGAAGGTGAATGTGCTCGCAGACCTTTTCTGACTCTGCCATTACACGGACGAGCTCAGGCCCAAGGTCCTTTGGATGGGAGGTAACGAACCTGACCCTTTCAAGGCCCTTTATCCTGTTTAGCATCCTTAAAAGCTCAGGGAAGGTAACATCGCCATTGTAGGAGTTGACATTCTGGCCAAGAAGGGTCACCTCTTTGTATCCTTGCTGGATGAGCTCCTCTACTTCTCTTACGATACTTGAGGCAGGTCTTGACCTCTCCCTGCCCCTCGTGTAAGGCACAATGCAGTAGGAGCAGAAGTTATTGCATCCATACATGATGTTTACCCAGGCAGTAACAGAGCTCTCTCTGTAGGCAGGTATCTCTGAAAGTGCTATCTCAAGGTTGTCCTCAGTAAAAACCCCCTCTTCAAAGTCAAGTGCCTCCCCTACCCTGCCAATGTTCTGAGGCCCTATGACATAATCCACATAGGGTGCCCTCTCTCTAAGCTTATCACCGCTTTGCTGAGCAATACAGCCAAGCACCCCAATCTTGAGGTCTGATCTTTTGTTTTTCAGGTGTTTTAGCCTTCCAAGGGTGCTAAGGAACTTCTGCTCAGCCTTTTCCCTTATTGAGCAGGTATTCAGAAGTATCAGGTCTGCCTCCTTTGGGTCATCAACAGGTATATATCCCCTTTTACTGAGCAGTCCAAGCACCCGCTCAGAATCGTGCATGTTCATCTGACAGCCCCATGTTTGAAGATAGACCTTTTTCATTTTCCAAAAAACTTAACCAAAAGGATTTCGCACAGGTGTAGTATCTCGTAAGCTATTTGTTAAAAAGTTTTTATTATTATTACAGATTCTCAATGGTTATATCAATTACTACGAAACAAAAAAAAAATACTTGACAAATTTGGTAAGGTATTTTATAATCCAGATATGCTGAGGTTATCAACGAAAGGGCAATACGGTGTAAGGGCAATGTATGAGATTGCAAGGGGTTACCCTGATGAGCCTGTGAACATAAGGTCGATCTCTGAAAGGCAGGATGTCTCGATTTCCTATCTTGAGCAGATTCTCAACAAACTTAGACACGCTGGACTTATAAGAAGCATAAAGGGCCCTGGTGGCGGATATGTGCTTGAGAGGGCACCAGAGAAGATAAGCATTGCCGACATACTGATTGAGCTTGAAGGTCCTGTGGCAATCACATCCTGCCTTGACCCTTCTGAGGGCTGTGTCAGGGTTGAAAGGTGCGTTACCCATCTTCTCTGGAAGAGTCTTGGCAAACAGATAGAGGATTTTCTAAGTAAAATAACCCTTCAGGATCTTCTTAATGGAAAGAGCTACAGGGACTTCTCAAGGGTGGTAAGTAATAAAAGAGAAAAGGCGGTGCAGGCATGACAAAGCTTAAGTTCGTTGAAAACATAAAGCCTGATGTTACCACAGACATAGTTTACATGATGTGTCCGATGCATCTATTGAAGCTTGATGAGATGATGCGTGAGCTTGAGGATGGCCAGATACTGGAGCTTCTAACAGACTATGACGGTGCCCTTGAGGATATCCCCGAGTGGTGTGAAAAGACAGGTAACGAGTTTATAGGAGTGGATGAAACGCCTGATTACTTTAAGTTCTACATAAGAAAACGGGGTGGATGTAAATACTGTCCTGTCCCTGGGGATGGAAATAAAAAGGAGTGAGGTAAAAAATGGAATGTTATTTTGACAATGTAGCAACAAACCCGATTCGTCAGGAAGTCTACGAGGCAATGCTTCCCTATCTGAAGGAGGAGTTTGGAAACCCCCTCAGTGTATATCCCCTTGGTGTGAAGGCTCGTGAGGCAGTTGAGAAGGCCCGTGAGCAGGTTGCCTCGCTGGTTAATGCAAAAACAAATGAAATCGTCTTTACCTCATCCGGTGCAGAGGCAAACAACTTTGCCCTTCGTGGTATTGCCTTTGCCCATCAGTACTCTGGAAAGCATGTGATTGTCTCAAGAATGGAGCATCACTCAGTGCTTAATTCAGCAAGATTCCTTGAAAAGCTTGGCTTTACCGTAACCTATGTCACACCTGACAAATACGGTGTCATTCACCCGGAGGACATTAAAAAGGCAATTACTGATGAAACAATATTGATTTCAGTAATCCATGCAAGTTCAGAGGTCGGCACCATTGAGCCAATAAAGGAGATTGCTGCCATTGCAAAGGAGCACAACATCATCATGCATACTGATGCGGTTGCCTCTGTGGGGAACATCCCAGTGGATGTAAAGGAGCTTGGAGTTGACCTCTTAAGCATGGCAGCACACCAGTTTAACGGCCCTAAGGGTGCTGGTGCCATATACATAAAAGAGGGTACAAGGATTATACCCCTTATTTTTGGTGGCATACAGGAAGGCGGTAGAAGGGCTGGAACTGAGAATGTCCCTGCCATTGTGGGAATGGGATTGGCTGCCGAGCTTGCAAAAAAAGAGCTTTCAGAGAAGATGGAGCATGTTAAAAAGTTAAGAGACAGAACCATTGAGGGCGTTATGAAGATAGAAAATGTCCACTTCACAGGACATCCTGAAAACCGCCTGCCAGGGCATGCAAGCTTCTGTGTTGAGTTTATTGAAGGTGAAGGAATGCTCCTTATGCTTGCCTCAAAGGGTATCTATGTGGCAAGTGGTTCAGCCTGCACATCAAAGGCTCTTAAGGCATCGCCTGTGCTTCTTTCAATGGGTATTCCTTCACACATTGCACACGGCTCCATAGTTTTTTCCTATGGAAGGGAAAACACCATGGAGCAGGTAGAGTATGCACTTGAGGAATTTCCTCAGATAATAAAGCGTTTAAGAGAACTCTCGCCCTTTGCAAAGGGGTGGGAAGGAACGGAGGAAGGTGGATCATGTATTCAAAAGAAGTAATGGACCATTTCATGAATCCCAGGAATGTTGGTGAGATGCCCGATGCCGACGGCGTGGGTGTTGAGGGTAACCCTGTTTGTGGTGATGTGATGAAGCTCTTTATCAAGGTTGATGGTGACAGGATAGTGGATGCAAAGTTTCAGACCTTTGGCTGTGGTGCTGCAATTGCCGTAAGCTCAATGATAACAGAGATGGTCAAGGGGAAGACCCTTGACGAGGCACTTCAGATATCAAAGGAAAAGGTTGCCGAGGCTCTTGGTGGGCTTCCACCACAGAAGATGCACTGCTCAAACCTCGGTGCAGATGCGCTTAAGAAGGCCATAGAGGATTATAGACAGAAGGCTGGAAGTAAGAATTAAAGGGAAAAGAGTTAAACCAATGGAAACAAAGACCACTACAATATCGGTAGATTCTTTAATCAGCTTATTAAAAAGCCTTGATGATGAAGTTAAAGAAGAAATATTTGAAAAAGTGTTTATAGAGGAAGATACATCTCCTCTTTCAGATGAAGAAAGGAGATCGCTATCTATGGCTGAAAGTGAATTAAAAACTGGAGAAACTATCAAGTGGCCCTTTGGCAAATAGAGTTTTCCAAAGATGCCTATAAAAGCTACAAAAAATTAGAAAAGGGATATCAAACAAAAATTGATAAGGTTTTGAGTTTGTTAATAAATAAAGAAAAGCTTGACATCAAACCAGTTGAAGGTGAAAGAGATGTTTACAGGATAAGAATTGGCAAGTATAGACTTTTATTTAAATTGCTTAGCGACAGACAAACAATCCTGGTTTTCAAAATCGGACCAAGAGGAGATATTTACAAAAAGATATAACACCTGGTAATAAAAAAAAGGCTGGGTTGGAGAGTGCTCCACCCAGCCCTTTTTATTTGTTTTATATACCTCCTTAAAGAAGTGCCACGAGTGGTGCAATAACCAGTGATACAACGCTCATCAGCTTGATAAGGATGTTCATTGATGGACCAGAAGTGTCCTTGAAGGGGTCACCAACGGTGTCACCAACGACTGCAGCCTTGTGAGCCTCAGAGCCCTTACCACCGAGGTTACCCTTTTCAATGTACTTCTTTGCATTGTCCCAGGCACCACCACCGTTTGCCATCATAAGTGCAAGCATCACGCCTGCAACAGTGGCACCTGCAAGCATACCACCAAGGGCTGCTGGACCAAGCACAAAACCAACTATAATTGGACTGATAACAGCGGTAAGTCCTGGCACGATCATCTGCTTTAGTGCTGAAGCGGTTGAGATGTCAACACACCTCTTTGAGTCAGGCTTCACACCTGGTTTACCCTCAAGAAGACCAGGGATCTCACGGAACTGACGCCTGATCTCATTAACCATCTCAAAGGCAGCCTTACCAACGGCTGTCATGGTAAGGGCAGCAACAAAGAAGGGAAGTATTCCACCGATTAATAAACCGATAACCACCATTGGGTCTGTAACGATAATGCTTAGTTTTTCAAGACCCTTCTGAACCCTTACGGCATTAACGC
>WFMM01000137.1 GCA_015484595.1 Nitrospirota bacterium
CCCCCTTTAATAAATTATATAAAAAAAAACAGGACAATTCAAGTCCTGTTTAACAATTTTTAGGCTAAAGTTTTTTAAACTTAGGACGATATAAATTATAAAAACAAAGGGTTCCCCTTTGAAGAACTTTTAGCGGGAGGTAAGAGAAATGAAGGTCTTTTTTAAAAGGGTCTCTATCACACTGATGGTTATTTTATTGCCTGCTCTGGTGTGGGCCAAGAAACCCCTCACTCCTGAATCAATTCCTGGCGTTAAGGTGGTGGATGCAGCCTTTGTCAAGACCAATCTTGGAAAGATAAAGGTCTTTGATGTGAGGAAAAAGGCGGAGTATGTGGATGGTCACATTCCAGGTGCAATCAATGTCTGGTATCACGAAAGAAGTAAAAAGTCTGTTGACTTTGACCCCTCAAGGGACAGATTTGACATAAGCCGTTTTCCTGAAGATAAGTCTGAGCCCATTATTGTTCACTGTAACGGACCTCACTGCTGGAAGTCTTACAAGGCAATAGTTCAGCTTAAGAAGGCAGGTTATAAAAACATCTACTGGTTCAGAGGTGGATTCCCTGAGTGGAAGTCAAAGGGCTATCCAGTAGAATAAAAGGACTATTTAAACCGTCTTTATTGACTCTGCAGGGTAACGAGGCATTATAGACAGGAGGATGAGATGCTATTTAACAGGATAAAGATATCCCACAAACTATGGTCGATTGTGGTTACAGGGCTTTTAATCTTCAGTCTCTTTGGGATTTACAGCTACAAAAACAACCAGCAGTACATAAAGAGCCTTCACGCTGTATATCAGAAAGAACTTCAGCCCCTTGACAACCTGAGGATTATACAGACCGAGTTCAGAGAGATCGAGTATCAGATGGCTGGAGCACTTTCAGACCTTGTCTCCTTTGCAGGAGCAGGCGAGCATCTTAAGTTCACCACCAAGGACATAAACAAACGATGGAGAGAATTTGAAAAGTCCTTTTCAGGACTGGCCTCAAAGGAGCAGACAAAGTGGATAAAGGACTTTGAAGCAGGTCTTAATGGTTTTAACAAAAACATTCAACCCCTGCTTCTTAAGGCTTACTTTGACGAGGATACAGACAAGATCGAAGAGCTCTACGAAAGGTGGCTTGACTATAAACCCCTTCTTATCAAGTCCATAGACGGGCTTGCAGGCACCCTTAAGAAAACCACAGAGCAGGTGTACATGTCGCAGATTAGCCGTTCTGAAGGGGCATCAAGACTCACTTTAACCCTCATAGGGCTAATGCTTCTTTCCTTTGTGGCAATCACATTCTTCCTCATCAGGTCAATCAATCGGCCGTTAAGGATGGTTATCGAGGCAGCACGACAGATAAGCAATGGAGACCTTTGCCGCAGGATTGACTACTCAGGGAAAAACGAAATAGGCGAGATGATATCAAATCTAAACTCCATGATAGAGAAACTTACTAAGACCTTCTTTAATATCTCAAAAAACATAGACCTTCTTAATCAGCAGGCAAACAGGATAAACAGCTCTGCAGAGGCACTGAGCACCGTTGCCGAAAATCAGTCCACCCAGAGCCAGCAGGTCGCCTCTGCAGCAAACGAGATGACCCAGACAGCAGTTGAGATGGCTGGAAATTCAAACACCGTGCTTGAGGCATCAAGGAACTCCTTTGAAAAGGCATCTAAAGGGAAAGCGGTGGTAAAGGAGACCATAAAAAGCATATCAATAGTTTCAGAGCAGATTAAAGATGTGACAAAAAGGATAGATGCCTTTGGAGAAAGCTCAAAGGAGATTGCAAACATCGTTACCCTTATCAAGGACATTGCAGAGCAAACAAACCTGCTTGCCCTTAATGCAGCAATTGAGGCAGCAAGGGCAGGTGAGCACGGCAAGGGATTTGCAGTAGTGGCAGAGGAGGTAAGAAAGCTTGCTGAAAAAACCACAAGGGCAACCGAAGAGATCGGCCAGAAGATTAAGAACATTCAGCAGGAGACAGAGGAGATAGTGGGGTTGATGAAACAGAATGCCAGCTCAGTAATAAGCACTGCCAACAGGGCATCTCAGTCTGAAGAGGTCCTTGACGAGATAGTGAAAAGCTCTGACAGGGTAAAAGATCTAATAACCCAGGTTGCCACAGGTATAGAGCAGCAGTCTGAGGCATCAGAGGAGATCACAAAAAGCATTGAAGAGATAAACAACTCCATCTTATTGACCTCAAGAGAGGTTGATTCGCTGAACGAATTATCCAAACACCTGCTTGAGATATCAAAGGACCTTAGTGCAAACATAGAGGTATTTAAAACAGGCAAACAAAGCAGCACCGTCACTCCAGAGGAAACTCCTTTGGTTTATGATAAGCGGTCAAACGGCGAAACACAGGTAGTGCATGAAGTGGTTTAGTCTCAAAAGAGTTCTATCTGCTCTGTTATCTTTGCTTGTCCTCTTTGGCGTTGCCTATAGTGAGGACTTCCCCTTTGACAAAAGGACGGTTGAGCTTGGCACACTCCTTGAGGGAAGAGAGACAACCCTCAGTTTCAGCCTGAAAAACACCCTTTCAGAGCCTATCCGGATAGTCAAAATTGTCCCTTCCTGTGGCTGCACTGATGTAAAACCTTTAACCGCCCGTTTAGGGGCAAAGGAAAAAATCACCCTTACAGTAACCATTGATACCACTGGCAAAATAGGCAGGATACTTAAGAGTCTTGACATCTACACAGACAGGCGGCAAAAGCCATACACCGTTAATGTAGTTGCCTATGTAAAACACACCTCTGATAACAGCGTTGACAGGACCGTTATTTTCAGAGATGGCTGTAAGAGATGCCACCTTGGAAAAAACATAAGTAACCGATACGGAGAGGAGCTTTACAATGCCCTCTGCTACATCTGCCACAAAAAGCCTGAGGGTATTAAGACAACCACCACTAAAGGGCTCTTTTCAGCCATAGCCCGTGGCATGAAAAAGACCTCCATGCCTGCCTTCTCATTAAAACATGGAGGGGTGCTTACGGACAGACAGGTCCGTAGCCTCGTGGAGTTTCTCTTAAATGTAAAAAGCCATCCTGAATGAATGACCCTGTGGCAAAAACAAAGCAAATATGTACACATAATATTCAGGACAATTAAGGTCTAAATATTCTTATTTAATCAACTTAATAATTAAAATTTTTATTTTATTTGATATAATGAAGGTAGGAAGTCTCTATAAGGTCAGGAATCAGGAATTAGAATTTAGAATTTTTTAATCGTAGGGGTCTGATCTGGCATGAAGGGTTTTTTAAAGGGCATTGTTTTTATTACAGTCCTTTTTAGCCCGCTTCATGCCTTTGCGGTTCAGGAGCATGCTGGAGCAGAGGGGCTTGTGGCACATGAGCTTGCCCATCTTTTTTTCATCCTGGTATCTTTGTATCTTCTTTTTGTGTTAAGAAAACCTCAAAGCGGTTTTCCACACAGGGAGTTAAGGTTGACCTTTCTGTTTTTCCTTTTATGGAACCTTATAACCTTCTCAACCCACCTAATAAGAGAAAGGGTAAATCCCGAGTTTTTTACCGGTAAGTACCTATTTGCAAGGGATGGCTTTCACTACCTCTGGTATGCAGGCTCCATAGTTGAGCACTTCTTCCTTATCGGGGCATGTCTTATGTTTCTTAAGACCCTCGTTAAACTTAAAAAGACAGAGCAACACTCAGGGGGACAGTGATGAAGTTACCCCTTTATCCTGTCTGGATAGTGGACTTCTTAGCAGCCGTTACTGTAATCCTTATAACTGGATACGCAGTTGCAGTTGCTTTATACTTACATAGGGAAAACAGGGAGGTTAACCTTTACAGATACCTCTTAGTTCAAAGCATAGCACTCTTTGTCTTTGCCTCAGGCAGGGCGGTTGGACACATAGTTAAAAGGATACTGCTCCTTTATGGCTACCCTCACATCTGGAAAGACCTCTCACCAATAAGTGGTGGGGTAAACACCTTAACCATTGCCATCTTTCCTCTAATTGCACTTTTGTACACTGACCTGCGACGCATTAATGATATGCTCCTTGCATTAAAGGAGGAAAAGGAGCGGTTCAGGAGGCTCTTTACATACAAGCAAACCATCTTTGACTCAATGATGCATCCTGCAGTGGTCATTGACAGGGATTTTAACATAAAGGATGTCAATCAGAGATTTCTTGAGTTTTACGAATACAAAAAGGACGATGTCATCGGCAGGAAGTGTTACGAGGTAAGCCATGGCTATCCAGTGCCCTGTGAACAAAGGGGTGAACCCTGTCCTTTAAGGGCTGTAGAGGAGACCAAAAAGGGTCTCACCATCCGTCACGACCACATAAAAGGTGGACAAAAGAGGGTTACCGAGATATACGCAACTGCACTTTTAAACGAAAGCGGCGGGTTTGAGGGGATTATAGAGATAACCAAAGACCTTACAGATGAAATCAAGGCAGAGCGGGAAAGGGAAAGGATGGCAGAGGAGCTCTTTGAGATGCGTAAGCACATGGCCCTCAGAACTGCAATCGGTGGGATTGCCCATGAGTTTAACAACCTCCTTGCAGCCATACTTGGAAATGCAGAGCTTATGCTTCTTAAGCTCGGAGAGGGTTTTTCAGAGAAAAGGAGGCTTCAGACCATAAAGAGGGCTGCCGAGCGGGCATCAGGACTTATAAGAAAGATGATGATATACGAGAAGGCCGACTTCTTTAACAGAGCACCTGTTAATGTAAACAGCCTGATTGAAAACTCCCTTCCTGAGCTAAAGAAAGAACTGAGTGAAGACATCTCCCTTCATTGCACGCTTGAACCATCGCTTCCTATGATCTCAGCAGACAGAGAAAGCCTGAAACAGGCGATTAAGAACCTCTTTGAAAACGCCCTATACGCAATGAAAGACCAGGGTGGCAAGCTTATCATAAGAACCTACACACGTAAGGTAAACCACAACCCCTACGCCTGCATTGAGATAAAGGACACAGGCACGGGCATCCCGCCTGAGAACCTAAGCAGGATATTTGACCCCTTCTTTACGACCAAGGATGTTGGCGAGGGTGAGGGGCTTGGGCTTTCTGTGGTTAAGGGGATAGTGGATGCAAATCAGGGGTTCATTGAGGTGGACTCAAGAGAGGGAGAGGGCTCAAGCTTTCACATCTGCTTTCCAAGCATCAATTAAGTAAAGGGCAGTCTTTACCTTTACAGCTCTTACAAAGCCCAATCACGCCCTGATGACAGAGTGCAAAATCGTACTTAAGGGGGTCTTCAGGGTCTAAGAGCTTTAATGAGCCTGTAATCTCAAGGGCCATCCTGTAGTCAGCGGTCTTTCTCTTCGTAAGGCCAAGGCACTGACCTATGCGGGCAATGTGGGTGTCAAGGGGGATTACGAGCTGGTCCTTTCTGAATCTCTTCCAGATTCCAAAGTCAATGTCTCTGTCTCTTACCATCCACCTTAAAAAGAGGTTCATCCTTTTACAGGCGCCTGTTTTTGGACTTGGAAACAGGAAGAAAAAACCCTGTCCAGCCTCTATATCCGATACCTCTATCTTCTTAACAGCATAATCTCTTATGCCAGTGATTGCGGATGATATCTCCCTTCCGTCAAAGAAATGGTAAAAGCCCTCCTCAAGCCTGCCATACTCCCTGAGCAACTCAGAAAGCACAAAAAAAAGCCCTGCTATGTCATCCTCTGACTGAAACCTGTATCTTATACCCTTAAAAAGGGAGGTATCTTTTTTTAAAGAGAACTCTCTTAAGAAATCCGAGGGGCTTCCCTTTATCCTTTTAAGTATCTCCTCTATTACCCTCCTGAAGAGGTCAATCCTTCCGTAGGCAAGACAGGCACTTATGAATCCGACTACCTCGATGTCCTCTGCCTTTGAATAGCGGTGGGGAAACTCAATGGGGTCGTTAAGAAGTCTTTCCATGAAGTCAAAGCTTTCGTAAAGCCTGTCAAGCCCCTGTTTAAGCCTCTTCAGGTGCAAAGTGCACCTCTCTTTCTTTCAGGTCAACCCTGTTAAGCCTTACCCTCAGCCGTGAGCCAATCTGAAAAAGCCTTTTTTTACGCTTTCCCCTCAGCGTAAGGCTGGTCTCGTCAAAGATGTAGTAGTCATCCGTAAGGTCTGACACATGGATGAATCCCTCCACATAGTAATCACAGAGCCTTATCTTGATGCCCTGAGCATTAACGGAGATTACCCTTGCCTCAAAGACCTCCCCCACTCTGTCCTTCATAAGCCATGCCCTCATGGCATCAACCACGGTTCTTTCCACCTCATCGGCCAGTCGCTCCCTTCGGGAGGAATGAAAGGCAATAGAGCTAAGGTTATCCTGAAGAAAACGGACATACCGCTCACCGGGCATGCCCTTTGTGATGACCTCATTAAGTATGCGATGCACCACCAGGTCAGGATAACGACGAATAGGTGATGTAAAGTGGGTGTAACACAAAGAGGCAAGGCCAAAGTGTCCAAGGTTTTCAGGCAGATACCTCGCCTGCTTCAGGCTTCTGAGTATTATGTGATTTACGATGTCTGAAAGCTCGGTATCCTTTGTCTTAGCTATGATTCGAGGCAGGTCTCCCGGCTTTATGCGACGCTTTCTGATAATGCCTGCAGCTGAAAGAAACCTTGAAAGCTCAAGCATCTTTTCCTCCTCAGGTGGCTCGTGAACCCTGTAAATGGATGGTATGCCAAGTTTGTAGAGATACTGAGCCACAGCCTCATTTGCAGCAATCATGAACTCCTCAATTATCATGTGAGCAAAGTTTCTCTCAGCAACTATGATATCTTCCAGTTCTCCCCTCAGGTTAAGAAGAACCTCGGGCTCAGGCAGGTCAAAATCAAGGCTTCCTCGCCTGAACCGCCTACTGCGGAGTATCTCACAAAGCTCAGCCATAAGCTCAAACTGCTCTAAAAGAGGTGCATACCGCTTTCTGAGTTTTTCATCCCTGTCAATCAGGATCCTCTTTACCTGTGTATAGGTCATCCTTTCGTTACTTTCGATTAGGCTTTTGTAAAACCTCTGGTCAATTAGGTTTCCATCAGTGTCAAAATCCATCTCAACGGTGAAGGCAAGCCGTTTTTTCCTTGGCTTCAGGCTACAGAGCTCCTCTGAGAGCTGCTTTGGAAGCATGGGGATTACCCTGTCAGGGAAGTAAACACTGGTTGCCCTTCTGCGTGCCTCAAGGTCTGTCCTGGAATTCCAGGGAACATAGTAGCTTACATCTGCAATGTGAACATAAAGGGTGTAACCAGATTCCCTTTTTTCAATGGAGACAGCATCGTCAAAGTCCTTTGCCCTTTCACCATCAATGGTCACGGTTTTAAGCCCCGTGAGGTTAACCCTCTGCTTCAGCTCCCTCTTTGGTATTTCAACAGGGAGGGCCTTAAGCTCCTGATAAACATCCTTTGGGAACCGTCTTGAAAGGCCAAACTCGTCTATTATAAGTTCGATGTCTTCCACAGGTCTTTCAGGCTCACCTATTGTCTTTACGACCATTGCAGCAGGTGGCCTTTTATCAGTGGGATAGCTGATAATCTGTGCAAGCACCAGGTCTCCCTTTTTTGCTCCCCTCCTGTGGGATGGTGCAACATAGAGGTCAAAGTTTATGTCCTTTCTTTTTGGCTCAAGGTAGTATACACCCCGTTGCACCTTCAGGGTTCCCACAACCTGTTTGTGGGTGCGCTCAAGGATTCTCAGTATTCGGCCCTCACGCCTCTTTTCGTTTTCAACCCTTGCAATCACCCTGTCACCTTCCATGGCACCAAGGGTTGCACGGGGTGGGATGAATATGTCCTTAATGCCTGACTTCTCAGGTATCACGAAACCATAGCCATCACGGTGAGCCTCGAAATAGCCTGACACGAGCCGCATCTCTTCAGGCAGTCCGTACCTGCCCCTGCGAGTCATTATCAGGCTGCCCTCTTTGAGCATCCGTCTAAGGAGCTTCTTCAGGCGACGGGCTTCAGCCTTTGAGAGCCCAAAGGAGCTTACAATCTCTCTGAAGGTAAGGGGGCGACGGGAACGCTTGAGCAGCTTTAAGATACTGTCCCTTTCTGAAATGTGACCCTTTGCCATAGCCTATTATAACAGACCCATTTCCAGAAGATAACTCCTGAAAAGCTCAAGGCCCTTTTCGTGCTCAGGGGTAAAGTCGTAGGAAAGCCCCTTCCAGTACTGAACGATCTCATCTGTGTTGAGAAAACTCTCACCCTTAAGCCCAAGGGCAAGCTCCTTCAGGTTCTGAAGGGCATACTGCTTTGCCCTGTCAAGCTCTCTTGTGAAACAGGCCATCTCTTCCTTCTTTATCTCCTTTCTTGCAATCCAGAGTGCATAGACAAAGGGTAGCCCTGTCTGTTTTTGCCACAAAAGCCCAAGGTCGTAACAATACAACCCACTGTTGTATTTTAGCCACTTTAAGGCATCATCACCAATTAGCAGGTATGCCTCTGCCCTTTTAAGCCCCTCCTCAAGGGACCCATTGCTGCTTTCAAGGGTAAACTCCATGTTATAGAACCTTTTTAACAACACCTCAAGAAGCAGGACCGATGTGCCTGACTGGTAGGTGCTCAGGATCCGTTTTCCCTTTAATTTCTCAAGAGGCAGACGGCTAAAAAGTATAATGCTTTTTACCTCACCTCTGGAGCTGATAGAATGCCCAGGGATGAGGCTGTAAAGCTCGGGATGCCTGAGATACTCTACAGAAGAAGAGGGGCTTACATCAATCTGCCCCTTTCTTATCATCTGGTTTAATTCGGTAGGGACACCCTCGATGAACTGAAACCCCTTCTTTTTTAGGTAAAAATACAGGGGGTATAGGTTCAGATAGGGTATCAGGCCTATCTTCATCTCCTGACCCTCGTTATGAGCTGGTAAATTAACAGATAGGAAAGAAGGGCTGAAAAAAGGCTAACCACCGTTGTGCCAACCACAAAGGGCACTATCAGTGACTTAAGCGTCTTAAAGATGTTAAGTATGTTTATTGAGTGGAAGTCGATGTCAGGAATAAGGTCGTCGTAGCCCGTGATCTTTACGCCAAACCATGTGCTGAAACTGTAAATCGGCACTATGGTCCAGGGATTGGTAATATAAGTTCCGGCAAGGGTAACCATCCGATTAAGCCCAAGGAGACTGGCAACTGCAAGGGCAAGCACTGTGTGGAGCCCCAGGAGGGGAGACATGCCAATAAAAACACCGACTGAAAAGGCAATGGCAATGGAATGGGGAGAGCCCTTGATAGTAAGGATGTACCTGATGTTATCTTTTATTGACAAAGTGTTCGTATCCCTTGATCTTAACGGTCTCTGTGTTTCCCTTTTGCCTTACTATTTTAACATCAGGCTGGGGGATTATTTCACCTATCTGAAAGTAGCCCTCCTTTTTAGGTGGTGCAGTAAACAAAAGCGCATAATCCTCACCACCTTCTGTAACGAAGGGATAGGGGTCAAGCCCTAAAAGCCCAGCAACCTCCCTCAGGGCATCTGTAATAGGGAGACGCTTCTCGTAAATCACTGCACCCACCCCTGATGAGGAGCAAAGCCTGTGAAGGTCTATAAAGAGCCCGTCACTTATGTCTATCATTGCGGTTACATCCTTTACTGACTGCAGGGGAGCCACATCAGGTATCAGCAGCCTTTTAAGCACAGCCCTCAGGTGTTGCTCTTTTATGCCAAGCTCAGGCAGTTCCCCCCTTTCCACCCTGACGGGATAGCCAATCCTTTTAAGAAGCTCAAGCCCTGCCATTGCCTCACCTGTGGGATGAGAAAGGTATATAGCATCACCTGGTCTTGCACCTGATCGGCTGACGAACCTCTCCTCTGCTTTTCCGATAAGGGTTGCCGTAAAGGTCATGCCCTTTGAGGCAGATGTCACATCACCACCTATTACCGAAACACCCTGTGCACGGGAAGCATCCTCTACTGCGTCCAGGAATTCATCCACAAAGGACTTTTCTGTCTCAGGAGGCACGGTGAGGTTAAGAAGCATAAAGGCAGGTCTGCCTGCCATTGCGTATATGTCACTAACATTTGAGGCAACGAGCCTGTATCCGATCTGATAGGGTGTGAAGAGTTTCAGGCTGAAGTGGACATCCTCTGTAATGGTGTCGGTCGTTATAAGCAGTTTGTCCTCTGCCCTGATAACAGCAGTATCATCACCGATACCAAGGAG
>WFMM01000138.1 GCA_015484595.1 Nitrospirota bacterium
GCACTAAGCACTAAACTCTAAACTACATTAAGGAAGATATCAATTTATATTTTAGATTAATAAGCTAAGTTCTTTGCGAACTTTGTGGCTTTTAAAAAGTTTGGAATTTGAAAAACTGAAATTTGTGATTTGTTTAGAAATTAGGATTTAGAATTTAGAATTTAGAATTTTATTTAATTTGGAGGCATTAGAGTATGAGAATTAAAGTAGATCCTAAACTCTGTACGGGGTGTGAATCCTGTATTGACTCATGCCCCTACGATGCCATAGTGATAAAGGATGAAAAGGCATTTATAACAGAGTACTGCCAGATGTGCAGAAACTGTTTAAGTGTGTGCCCCGAAGGTGCAATAAAGGAATACGAGACAGAGGAAGACAGGGCTGAGGGCGTTGACCTTTCACAGTTCAGAGGTGTCTGGGTGATGGTAGAGCAACGCCACGGCAGGGTGGCTGATGTCTCTCTTGAGCTCTTAGGGGTTGGAAGAAGGCTTGCTGACGAAAGAGGCTCTGAGCTAACGGCAGTGCTTTTTGGTGCAACTGAGGACGAGGCAGCCCGACTGATACATTGGGGTGCCGACAGGGTGCTTCACGCTGAATCCCCTGTTTTTGAGTACTTCAACGACGACCCCTATGTGGAGCTCCTCAGCCGTCTGATAAACCAGTACAGGCCAGAGATTGTATTGACAGGTGCCACCCCTGTAGGCAGGTCGTTCTTTCCACGGGTTGCAGCAAGGGTAAAAACAGGGCTTACTGCTGACTGCACATCCCTTGAGATAGACAAGGATACAGGCCATCTTCTTCAGATAAGGCCTGCCTTTGGTGGAAACATAATGGCCACCATCCTTTGCCCAAGGCATCGTCCCCAGATGGCAACAGTAAGGCCAAGGGTGATGAAAAAGGGCGAGTTTGACGAGCAGAGAAAGGGAGAAATCGTAAAGATTGACACAGAGGGTATCAGCTCAAGGACCACAGTGCTTGAGACCGTTAAGGAGACCTCTGATGCAAAGGTCAACCTTCAGGAGGTGGATGTAATCGTTGCAGGTGGAAGGGGTGTTGGAGGACCAGAGGGCTTTAAGATGCTTGAAGAGCTTGCCACTTTGCTTGGAGGAGCAGTGGGTGCATCAAGGGCAGCGGTTGATGAGGGATGGATATCCTACTCTCATCAGGTCGGCCAGACTGGCAAGACCGTCTGTCCAAAGATATACATTGCCTGTGGGATCTCAGGTGCAGTTCAGCACCTGGTGGGAATGCAGTCTTCAGATATCATCATTGCAATAAACAAAAACCCCGAGGCCCCCATTTTCAATGTGGCCAATATCGGCATAGTGGGCGATGTATTCGAGGTGGTTCCAGAGCTCATAAAAAAGGTAAAAGAGGTTAAGGGAATATGAGTGTAGCCTTTGTTTTTCCAGGACAGGGCTCCCAGTATGTGGGAATGGGGAAAGCCCTCTACGAGGCTTATCAAGAGGCAAGAGAGGTTTTTGAGGAGGCCTCCCAGGCCCTTGGCTACGATGTGGCAAAGCTCTGCTTTGAGGGGCCAAAACAGGAACTTGACAGGACATTCAGAACCCAGCCAGCCCTTCTTACTGTAAGCATTGCTGCCTTCAGGGTGCTTAAAAATCAGGGCATCAGGCCACAGGCTGTTGCAGGGCACAGTCTCGGTGAGTACTCAGCACTGGTTGCCGCAGGTGTGATAGTCTTTGAGGATGCGGTCAGGCTTACGGAAAAAAGGGGGCATTTCATGCAGGAGGCCGTGCCAGAGGGTAAAGGGCTGATGGCTGCAATACTTGGACTCAGGAGAGACCAGGTTGACGAGGTCTGTCTTAGTGTAAAATCTGGTTATGTGGCACCTGCCAACTATAACTGCCCGGGCCAGATAGTGATAGCCGGTGAGCGTGAGGCAGTGGAAGAGGCCATGGCCCTTGCAAAAGAGATGGGAGCAAAAAGGGCAATACCCCTTGCAGTGAGTGCACCGTCTCATTGTGCCCTGATGGTTGATGCCTGTAAAAGGCTTGATGCTGAACTGAAAAACATCGAGTTTTCAGTGCCAGAGGTGCCGGTCGTAAACAACGCAGATGCAATCTTTCTTAACACTGTAGACAGCATAAAGGCATCACTGGTTAAACAGCTTGACAGCCCCCTTCTTTGGGAAGACTCAATCAGGAACATGATAGACTCTGGCTTTACCACCTTCGTTGAGGTTGGACCTGGCAAGGTTCTAACGGGTCTTATTAAACGCATAGATAACTCAGTGAATACCCTTTACACTGACGAGGGGATTGACAGGATTGTCTCCTCACTTAAAGAACCCTGAATTTGATAGAGCCTTCCACTTTCTGTTAATATAGTATGTCAATAAAAAAACCTTCTTTTTTTATAATCTTGCTTTATAAGTAGCATCTTAAAAACAGTCTGAAAAAATAGTGGGAACCATGTCGTACAGAAAGATACTGAAGTCTAAACTACACATGGCAAGGGTTACGGAGGCTAACCTTGACTACGAGGGTAGCTGCACCATTGATGCAGAGCTTATGGAGCTTGCAGACATTAAACCCTATGAGTTCGTCCTCATAAGCAACTACAACAATGGAGAGAGATTTGAAACCTATGTGATTCCCGGAGCCCCTGGCTCTGGCACTATCTGTTTAAACGGTGCCACTGCTCACAAGGGCTCTGTTGGAGACAGGGTCTTTATCTTCTCCTGGAGGTATGTGCCAGAGGGTGATGAAGACAAACACAAACCCATCATCATCCTGCTTGACGAAGATAACAGGCCCAAAAACCTGTGAAAGGAGGATGGGGCATGAAGTTCAAGGCTTACACACTGAGAAATCTTAGAGAAATACCATACATCAACAGGCTTTCAGAGGAAGAGATCTTCCAGATTGAGGTAACCTCACAGGTATTTCCCTTCAAGACAAACAACTATGTGGTGGAAAAACTCATAGACTGGGAAAACGCACCTGATGACCCTCTCTTTATACTTAACTTCCCTCAGAAGGACATGCTAAGACCTGAGCATTACAACCTGGTTGCCTCAGCTTACAGAGAGGGAAACCCTGAGCGTCTCAGGGATATCGTAAAGGAGATACGATACACCCTTAACCCTCATCCAGCAGGGCAGCTTGAGTTAAACCTTCCCACCTTCAGGGGTAAAAAACTAAAGGGCATCCAGCACAAATACCGTGAAACGGTCCTGTTTTTTGCCAAAAGGGCTCAGACCTGCCATGCCTACTGCACATTCTGTTTTCGCTGGCCCCAGTTTATCGGTGATACTGAACTAAAGATTGGCAGTAACGACATATCCGAGCTTATTGATTACCTTGGAGAGCACCCTGAGGTGACAGACCTGCTCTTCACTGGTGGAGACCCCATGACGATGAAGGCATCACTTTTTGCTGAATACATTGATGCCATAATCAGTGCCGACCTGCACAACATCCGCAACATAAGGATAGGCTCCAGGGTGCTTACATACTGGCCCTACAGGTTTATCACTGACGACGATGCAGACATACTGCTTGAGACCTTTGAAAGGATAGTTAACTCCGGGATGCACCTTGCCTTCATGGCACACTTTAACCACCCCAGAGAGCTTGAAACAGAGGAGGTTGAGCAGGCTATTAAAAGGATCCGTGAAACCGGTGCAGAGATAAGAACCCAGTCACCCATACTCCGTAACATAAACGACGACCCTGACATCTGGGCTGAGATGTGGGAGCGTCAGGTTCAGCTTGGCTGTATCCCCTACTACATGTTTATGGTTAGAGACACTGGGGCACAGCAGTACTTTGGTGTACCCATTGTGGAGGCCTACAACATCTTCAGGGATGCCTTCCGTCAGGTAAGCGGTCTTGCACGCACTGTCAGAGGCCCTGTGATGTCAACCACCCCGGGCAAGATTCACATTCTTGGTGTCTCCTATGTAAGGGGAGAGCCTGTGATTAACCTCACCATGCTTCAGGGCAGAGATCCTGACTGGGTAATGAGACCCTTTTATGCTGAGTACGACGAGGATGCCTACTGGCTTGACGAGCTTGTGCCAGCCTTTGGCAAGGAAAGCTTCTTCTTTGAAGACAGCTTTGGAGAGCTTGAGTACTCCCTGTTTGGTGACCTGAATTAGACCGGCTGTTATAGCTGGCTTAAGATGTAGTCAACATCCACATGCTCTGAGACCCTGTCGGTAAACCGGTCTATTGCCTCCTGTCGGTATTGGTGGTAACTGATGAGGTTTTCTGTCTCTGAAAGTCCCCTTTTAAGTCTGAGCTGATTTATCAGTGCCCACCTGAAGGGGTCGTTGTCAAATATCCCATGGATGTAAGTGCCCCAGCATTCTCCCTTTATGGAGCCGTCTAAGACCACCTCATGCCCTGGCAACCGCTCTACCTCAAAAAGCCCCAGATCACCCGTTGACCTTCCCATGTGAATCTCGTAACCCCTCAGTTCATGTTTCTCCGCCTCAAAGGGAAGGTTTGTCTTCCTCTGGGTGGCCCTTACCTGGCAGGTTACCTTTGAATTCTCAAAGACGGTCTCTATGTCAAGCATTCCAAGCCCCTTTATCTCTCTTTCCGTGCCTTCTACCAGTTCAGGATCTTTTATCACAGAGCCCATCATCTGATATCCACCACAGATACCCACCACTGAAATCCCCTTTTTTACTGCCCTTTGTAACACCCTGTCTATCTCCTGTTCCCTGAGATACCTGAGGTCCTTTGTGGTGTTTTTTGTCCCAGGGATGATAACCATGTCTGAGCTCAGTATATCCTCAGCCCTCAGGCTGTATATAAGGGATACCCCGGGCTCTAACAAGAGTGGGTCAAAGTCGGTAAAGTTTGATATGTAGGGCAACCTGAGAACCGTTATCCTTATGTTTTCCCTCTGTCTTTTTCCATTGTAACCATAGCCAAGAGAAAGGCCATCCTCCTCTGGAAGACCGGTCCTTTCCAGGTAGGGCACCACACCCACCACAGGAATAGAGGTCTTTTGCTCGATAATCCTGTTACCAGGCTTTAGTATCTCCGGGTCTCCTCTGAACTTGTTTATTATAAAACCCTTTATGTATCGGGCATCCTCTTCAAGGAGTTTCACGGTGCCGTAAAGAGATGCAAAGACACCACCACGGTCTATATCACCAATAAGTATTACCGATGCATCGGTCAGTTTTGCCACAGCCATGTTCACTATCTCCACATCCCTGAGGTTTATCTCTGCAGGTGAACCAGCCCCCTCTATCACAATCACATCGAAGTCCTTACTAAGCTGTTTCCAGCCCTGAAGCACCGCCTCCCAGGCACTTTCTCTGAAGGAATAGTAATCCCTTGCAGACATCGTTGAATGGACCCTTCCAAGGAGTATAACCTGAGCACCCCTTTCCCCGGATGCCTTGAGCAAAACAGGGTTCATGTAAACCGATGGCTCCACCCCTGCTGCCTCTGCCTGAAGGGCCTGTGCCCTTCCAATCTCACCACCCTCTCTGGTAATAAAAGAATTTAGTGCCATGTTCTGTGCCTTAAAGGGTGCCACCCTGTATCCCCTTCTTTTCAGTATCCTGCAAAACGAAGCGGCTATGAGTGATTTTCCCACGCCTGAGCCGGTGCCCTGAAACATCAGCGCCTTAGCCACCTGATAACCTCCTCCAGGAACTCCCTGACCTCTTTATAATCCTTCAGGTAGTAGTCAACCCTGCAGTTAAGACCAACGCCTATGGATATGCCTCTTCCCTGCACGACCTTGAAGGCATCCTCATCGGTAACATCATCTCCCAGGTATATGGGTATCCTTCCGTCTCCGTAACGCTGAAGAATCCACTGAAGTGCCTCACCCTTGTTCCAGGCACTGAGAGGTCTTATCTCAAAGACCTTTTTACCGGTTGTGACCCTGAAGGTCTCTGAATAGTCCCTGATGATGTCTTTAAAAATCCTCACAAGCCTGCTCAGTTCCTTTACCTTTACTCTCCTGAAGTGAACGCTTGTGGTTATTCCCTTATCCTCCAGGATTACACCATCAATATCCCCGAGTGAGTCTTTCAGTCTCTTTATAAGCTCCTTCATCCTCTGTCGTTCAAGCTCTGTCTCACGGCTGATGATGACATTTTCTCCATCGTATATCTCGGCACCGTGGTTACCCGCATAGTAGATACCATCAACCGCAACTCGCTCTCTAAGGTCATCAAGCCCTCTTCCACTTATTACAGCAACCGGGACCACTTCACTTAGCCTCTTAAGGGTATCCCGCATCTGCTCACTAAGGACAGCCTTTTCAGGTGTCTCAACGATTGGGGTTAGCGTTCCATCAAAGTCAAGAAACATAAAGACCTTCCTGTCACCTACTTTCTCATTTAACACAGCCTGCACATCCTTCAGGTAAGTGCACTTTTTATTCTTAAACCCTGATATATCGACCATGTCTGATAGCACATCGGTTATCCACCTGTATATGTCCTTTTCCCTGATGAGAGCTCTCAGAGACTCCATCCTCTGACGCCTCTCATCTGGGGGCATCCTCAATGCCCTGTAAATCTGCTCTGCAAAGCCCTCAACATCATAGGGATTTATTAAAACTGCGCCATCAAGCTCCTCTGCAGCCCCGGCAAGCTCACTTAGTATGAGCACCCCCTTACAGTCAACCTGAGAAGCTATAAACTCCTTTGCCACCAGATTCATACCGTCGTAAATGGAGCTGACAATCCCCACATCTGCCATACGATAAAAGGAAACAAGCTCATGAAAGCTTAGTTTCTTTTCAATATAAAGGACAGGTTTCCAGTGGTCTCTCCTGTACTTTTTGTTTATCTTTTCAACAATATCTTCCACTGCCTTTTTGTAGCTCAGGTAGGGCTCCTTCATTCTCGTTGCTGTAACTATCTGAACAAAGGTAAATCTTCCCAGAAATCTTTTGTACTTTTCAAAAAACAGCTCTATTGCCTGAAGCCTCTTGATGAGTGCCTTGGTGTACTCGAGTCTGTCAACACCTATGCCGATGAACTGGCCTTCTATGTTGTACTGTCTTTTAAGGCTCGCAATAGTCCTGTTTATTGTTTTTTTAGAGGCCTCTTTATCGAACTTATCAAAGTCAATGCTTATGGGGTATGCCCTTAGCTCTGTGGTCTGTCCGTTGTAGATTATCCTCTGTCTGTGATGGTCTATCTCTGCCTCTGGTAAAAGCTCTCTTACGCAATCCATAAAGTTCCTTACAAACAGGGGAATCTGAAAACCAAGCAGGTCACTTCCAAGAAGCCCCTCAACTAACTCTCTTGCCTGAGGGCAGACCCTGAACACACTCCAGTCAGGCCAGGGTATGTGCCAGAAGTGCGAGATGGTGATATCAGGCAGTTGCTCTCTTATTAAACGGGGCACGAGACAGAGATGATAATCATGCACCCAGAGCAGGTCATCTGACTCTCCTTTTATAACCTCAAGCACTGAATCAGCAAATAGTCTGTTAACCCTTCTGTAGGCATGCCAGAACCTCTTTCTGAAAAAGACCCTTTCCATTGCAATGTGGCTAAGAGGCCAGAGCAGCCTGTTGGAATAGCCGTGATAATAATTATCCACATCCGATGGGGTTAACCATACCCGTTTCAGACTGTAGGAAGGTGAATCAGGTGGCACCTCAACCTCTGATTGCTTATTGACCACCTCCCTGTCAGCCGTGCCATTTCCCCAGGCAATCCATACCCCTCCTGTGGTCTTCAGCACATCGTCAAGTGCAGCAGTTACTCCCCCTGCAGGGGTGTCCACTTTTACCCCTGTGGCAGTCTTTTTATGGATATAGGGCTCACGGTTGGTAACTATAATGAGCCTTCGGTCAGCAAAGTCCTTGTCAAGTAATGTCCTGAAACTTTCAGGCATCAGAGTTCCAGTATCCTGCCCTCCCCGAATTCAAGATAATACCAGATCGAAAGGTAGTCTCTTATCTGTCTTGTTATCAAAAAGTTGTTTCTTACATGCTCTCTGCCTCTTTCACCCATCCTTCTGGTCATCTCGGGGTTATTGAGAAACTGCCTTATCCTGAAGGCAGCACCCTCGATTGAATAGACAAGAAACCCGGTAATTCCGTGAATTATCTGAAGTGGAATGCCACCTGCTGCACCACCGATTACGGGTTTTCCCTTCCACATTGCCTCTGAAACAGTAAGCCCGAAGCCCTCTTTTATGGACTTCTGCAAGATTACAGTGGCTGCCCTTTGAAGGGCATTTATCTCAAGATTGCTGTTTGGAGGAAGCATCAGTATGTAGATATCAGGGTCTCCCTCTGCATATGCCTGCACCTCCTTTAAGACCTCCTCTCCTTCAGGGTCGTCAGTGGCAGGGCTACCAGCAAGCACGAGGATACAGTCGTTGTAGTTTTTAACAATCCTGTATGCCTTTATCACGCCAACAGGGTCTTTAAACCTGTCAAAACGGGAGACCTGTAGTATCATGGGACGGTCAAGGGGTATGTTGTAATTTTGAAGTATCCTTTCTATCTCCTCCTCTGTTAAGTCACGATTCTTTTCACTTATCGGGTCTATTGAAGGAGGCACGATGAATTCAAACCTCTTGAGGCCCCTTGCAAACTTGGATATCGAAAATATGGATGCATCGTATTTTTTGTAGTAACGCATAAGATAGTCACATACGGGCTTTGAAGGCACTGAAAGGTCAATATGACACCGCCAGAGCCACTTACCTGAGCCCTTTTTTCTGAACTCCACAAGAGGCGAGGGTTGAGGGTCGTGTATAAATACCATATCAGCCTCAAGGTCAAGCTCTCTGGCGTTTCTTTGGTTCACCTCGTAGTGGTACTGAAACATCTCATCCGTAAATCTAACATCGTTTCCCTGAAGTGCGTTGTGCATCTTCTTTGTTATGTCAAAAAACCTGTCGTCTCCCTTAATCACTTCCCATCGAGCCTTGATACCAAGGCTTTGAAGAAAGGGAATCATCCTGTGAAGAATCTCTGCAACTCCACCTCCAGCTCTGGTGGAATTTATGTGCAAAAAGGACCTGTCTCTTAGCCTGCTACAAAGCCTCTCGATAATTACGAGGTCGCCCTCTGGGGCAATGCCTCTGTAAAGCTCTATCAACTCAACCCTCCCTCTAACAGCCTCTCCTGAATTATCCCTATCAGCCTGTTACGGATACCCTCTGTGGTGTGCATGAAAAGGTCTATATTCCTTATCTCCTCTGCAAGTGCCTTTTCGCCAAGGCCGTGCTCTATCCACATGGAAAAATCGTCCATCGAATGTTCAAGCCTCGTTCGAGCCTCATAAAAGTGATAATAAATACACTGTCCATCCACTGTCTTAAGGGCATGAAAGAACTCGTTAAGGTTCGTTACCCTTATACCAACAGGGTAGACAAAGGAAAGGGTCTCGTTAAAGTAAAACTCATCTCCTGGAAAGACCCTTCTTGGAGTGGGAAACTCCTCAAGGAACTCCTCTATGGTCTGTACGATCTTTTTTCTCAACTCCTCTATGCTGGAAAACTCAAAGGGGTCTATGCTTGAGAGCCTCTCTGAAAGTGCCCTTTCCTCAAGGGACTCTCCAGCCCACTGGGCAAAGTCGTTCGTATAACTGAGATGATGGGCCTTCATAAAGTACTGATAGGTGTGATGAAAAACAGACCCAGCGCTTACCTCCTTAAGCACATCAAGCATCTCCCTTATCGAGGCAGCACTTCGGCCTGTGGAAATCAGCACTGTATAGGCCCGTTTAAATTCAAAACAGTTGTTTATTTCTGCCAATCCTTCTCCTCCCTCAGATAAACCGTTCTGTGAGGGAAAGGTATCTCAATGCCCTCTTCTTTGAACCGTTTAAATATTCGTTTTCTCAGTTCATGCTGCACCAGATACTGGTCAACAAACTCCTTAACCTGACATATGAGGGTAAAATCAAGTGAGCTGTCTCCAAAGCCTGGAATAAATCTCACAAAAGGCTCTGGCTCACCTACAAGCCCTGGTATCTCACCAACTGCAGACTTTGCCACATCAAGAAGCACTTTCTCCACATGCTCGGGGTCTGCATCATAACTCACCCCTACCCTTATCAGCAAAGACATCCTTTTTATAGGAAGGTAATAATTGGTGATGATACTCTGGGCAAGTTTACTGTTGGGGATAAGCACCATGTTGTTAGGAAGCATCCTTATCCTGGTTGTCCTCCAGGTGATGTCCTCCACATACCCCTCCTCACCACTTTCAAGTTTTATAAAGTCGCCAACCCGTATAGTTCTTTCAAGCATTATGTGTAAACCGGCAAACATATTTGCAAGGGTGTCCTGTAGGGCAAGGGCAACTGCAAGGCCACCAACTCCAAGTGCTGTGATAATGGGAGTGATGGATATACCAAGGCCGCTCATTATAAGCAGAAGGCCCGTAACCAGAATTACGCCCTTTATGGTTGCCGTTGCAAGACCTGTGGCTGGAACCGGGCTCTTTGCCCTTTGCACATAGAACTTAAAGA
>WFMM01000139.1 GCA_015484595.1 Nitrospirota bacterium
TGGCTAAAGAATTAATAGTGAAAGTTTTAGGTCGCAATCCTCTCTAAATGGAGTCTCGTTTCCTACCCCCAGTGGAACGACCTTTGTGTAAGCCACTATGTCGCAATCCTCTCTAAATGGAGTCTCGTTTCCTACATAATCTACTCACGTTATAAACGTGACAAAAATCAAACTAAGTCGCAATCCTCTCTAAATGGAGTCTCGTTTCCTACTTCAGACAGATAAGAAGAGTTATAAGCAATGGGTGTCGCAATCCTCTCTAAATGGAGTCTCGTTTCCTACGGTTAGGCCGTCATAAACAACCGCTGAGGGCTCGGTCGCAATCCTCTCTAAATGGAGTCTCGTTTCCTACAGCTCACCCCTTTTTTATTGTTATTTTTCAAATACTTACAAAGCCGTTTCGCCAAATTTTCTGCGACTCCACCTGGAACGAAAATTGCATGGAGTTTTCAAAGAGCATTTTTCTGAGATTTCATAAATATTACCACAAAAGAAGATTTCCTTCAACCTTTTTTCAATATCACTTCTCCTCACAGGATCACCTCCACTCCATCAGGCACACGGTCGCCACAGCCAAGCACAATGGTTTCCGGATTTGCAGGAAGTGGGTAAATGCGGATATCGTCTTCTTCAGGGTCAATCAGGCTGTCAAGCATGTCGATTAGCTCGCTTAGTTGCTGACGGGTCAGGCTACAGAAAAACACAGAATACTGTATGTGAAGCCCCCAGGATTTCATACGATTGTATATCCTGTTAAGCCTCGAGGGCTCTGTTATGTCATAACAGATAAGATAATGCCCTTTCATCGTCGTTACTCCTGTGTTTTTGTATTTCAGCCTTTGCCTCAAGCTCGATTATTGCCTCTATTATTGAGTCTATAACCTGATTTACAAGGGCCTTGAGGGCAAGCCTTCTGTTTTCAAACCTGAGGGCAATATCTCTCATTCCCTCTGTTGTAATGCCAATGCTTGTGATAAGCGGCTCCTTTGAACCTGAGCGGAAAAACTGCATTGCCTGAAGGTGCACCTCGGCATCAAGCATATAGGCGATGTCCTGAACCAGCCCATGTGGATGACGGCGGTGAATGACACCGAGAGATGGGTCGAGCCTTGCTTTTTTAAGTTCAGAAAGTACCATCTGGCATAAAAGGCCCCTCACAATTGTATAAACCATGCTGTAACGGTCACCGTAAAGCAGGGTTTCGTGTTTTATTATCCTGCTGAAGGCATCATCTTTAAGTCCTTCCTGTCTGAACTTAACGAGCAGGGTCTTTGAGTATCTCTTCAGGGTAGACTGCTGTGTTCTTCTACGCCAGTGCCTTACGATGTTCATAAAACGCTCTCTGTTTTTGGGCTGTCGGTAAAAGACCTTCTGCCTGTGATAATAGGGTGGTATCTTTTCGTCGTAACAGACAACCATGGTTACATTTTCACCCTTTTTTGAAAATAAACTTACAGGGATGCCAAGTTCAGAAAGTGCTGTGAGCACATCTGTCTGGATGGCAATGTTTCCAAGTATCACGGTATGCTCAATCATCTGAAAGGGCACTCGCCTTCCTGATGAGCCCTTCTGCTCAATCCAGAGAGAGGGGCCATCGACCTTTACCTTAAGCCCCCTGGACTGACAGAGATAAAGGGTTCGTTTCATCTTCGCTTAGCCTCCCGATAATGTCTCTAAGGATATCCTGAATCTGCTTTCTCTGAGGGACTGCAAACTCTTCATAAAGTGGATAAAACCTTGCCCGTGCCTTTTTCTTCAGATAGACCCCGCCCTTTTCCTCTATAAAATCTCTTTTTCTAAAATACTCCTTCCTGAAGAGCTCCCATACAAATCTGTCCACTTCGGGCCTTAGTGGCTCCTCTATGTCGCATGACAGGGAGTCTCTTCCGTACTCAAAGCTATGATAAAACCCGATGGTTGGGTCAAGCCCTGAAATGTAAACCTCTGTGGTGATGTCTGCATAGAGCATGGTGTAACAGAGCGAAAGCATTGCATTTACAGGGTCGCGGGGTGGACGACGGTTTCTACCAGTAAAGCCAAGGCTTTCAGGAAAGAGCTTTGTAAAGGCACTGAAGTAGAAACTGGATGCCGTTCCCTCATATCCCCTAAGTGAGCTCACCTCTAAAGTAGAGTTTAAAAGGATATCTTTGATTCCTTTTATCTTCTCAAGGGCATCGGTGATGTGTACCTTCACGCAGGGTTTAAGCTCCGCTGCCTCTTCAAGCAGTGCACACTGGTTTTGTATCTTACGAAGCACCAGTTCTTTTGCCATTGACCTGGAGAAGTCCTTTTCAGTTGCCCGTTCGTACTGCTTCAGTCTGAGGGCTCCGTTGTTGTGAAGCCTGCCTTGGACAATGCAACGAAACCTTAAAGACCTTCCAGAAAGCATTACGACCTGAACGCCCTCAGCAGTCAGGCGATGAAAGACCCCTGTATCCACAATGCATTTTCCCACAATTATCACCCTCTTAAGTGGCTTGATGGGCACCACTCCCTCCCTTCTGCCCATGTGATAAAACACAAGGGCGGAGCCTTCAGTTTTAATCTCACATCCTTGCCTGTCAATGTATGCGGTTCCCATCAGCCAAAGAAAAAGAATGAAGAGTTCTTTGGTTTAACTGCCACCCCGAGCGTGATGGTCTGTGAGCGTCCATCAAGGCGAAATATGTGCACACGGTCGTCAGGCTCGTAGATCAGGCGGCTAAGGTTACTAACTACAAAAACGAGTTCGCTTTCTGTGAGAAAACACTCGTAAACAGACTTCTGGCCACCAGTTGAATATCCTTTCAGGAAATACCTCACACGGTTGAGCCTTGAAGGCTCGGTGATGTCGTAGGCAACTATGTACAATGCCCGTTCCATGTGATTATTCTGTAAGGTTGGGGCAAGAAATGAGAAGAAAAGAAATATTTCGGAAATGTTTCAGAGGATTACTCTGCTTCAATCACCCTTTTTAAGAACTCCTTTATGATAGGCTGTTTTTTTATGAAGGTCTTTATAACATCCCACTTTATATCAAGATATCTATGGGCAAGTTTATTTCTGTAAACAGCGAGCCTGGAAAATTCCTCTGCTGATTTTTCTTCAAAACCGAACACTAAAGCTGCCTCTTTCAATGCAGTGGAATAGCTGTCAACCGACCGGTTATGCTGAATACAGATAGTCCCTGCAAGCTCAATCAGTGCTGTGAGTATGTTTTCTACAATACGCTCTACTGCTCTTGCCTGAATTATATCCATCAGGCGATAACTGTTCCAGTCTATATTGCCAAAATGTTTTTTAAAGACCTCCATCTCGCCTGTAATAAACTGGATGGTATCGGAAACTCTACCTTCAGCGTATCTAAACTTCTTTTCCGTCATGTGAGTTCTTTGAGTCTCCTTTTTGATATTTCTTTCTGCCACAGGATGCCTAATCTACAAAAATCCTCTTTTTCATAAAGGGCTCTAAGAAAAAGCGTTACATAGAGTTCTTTATCCTTGTAAAACAGCGGTATCCCCTTTACGATTGCGTTGAAATAGAGCATGGGTTTAGAAAACTCCCTGTCTATCCATATAAGATCAACCTCTCTGTTTGTTATCCTTTCTATGTCTACTGATATGTCTGTTATAGCTTTGAAATACTCTTCACTGGGAAGTTCTTTACTGAAATACACTGCAATATCTATGTCTGAATCACTCCTGAATGTATCCTCAGCAGTTGACCCAAACAAAAAGGCAGCAGAAATGCCATAGCGGTCGGAGTTGACCTTAAAATACCCACTCAGTTTTTCAATCAAACTTTTGTTCATACCATTATGATTATATCAGAAAATGCTGAGTGCATACTTCCCAAGGCCAAAGGTGGTGCCTTTGCCAATGTGTAGAATCTCTCCTGCCCTGAGAAAGGGAAGGAAGTGTTCAGATACATTCCTGTAGGTTATCCTACCTGTGAAACCACCAAGGCGCATCCTTACGCGCTGACGATGTGAGTAACGCTCCCAGTCGTTCCATCTAAGGTCTTCTCTTAGTGTTTCAATGGCGCTGGCTTCGTTTATGAGCCGCTGATGATAGTCTTTAAGAGAGTTCAGAACATCATCAACCGGCTCATCGCTGTGGTAGTACCAGAGAAGAAAGATCCTTCTGAGAAGCTGTCTTACAAGCACATGAAATGCTGGGTTACCAACAAGATGGCGCTGATACTTTATTCTTGTGGGAGTAAGAAATTCAATGGTAAGTTCTGGCAGAACATTTAGTGAGTTCCAGGCATTTAGAGAGTTTTCAACTGCTTCTTTAAGGTCAATCCTTTGAGTCTCTACAGGTAGCAGGGTGCCAGAGTTAATGTGATAAATACTCCTTTGTCCATTTTCGTTAATGTGATATACCTCTTCAAGGGCGAACTTACCTCTACCTTTTCCGATGCCTGAGTTACCCAGTTCCTGAAAGGCATAAATGAAATAGGGCAGATACTGAGTTGCCTTTCCAATTAAAACAAGTCTGAAAGATAGAGTCTCATCGGGTTTGTATTCTGTCTTATCTTCAAGAGGTGGCTCTATAATATAGGGCCTCGGGATATGTGCTATCTTTCCGAATATGCTAAGTTTTTCCTGCGGTTTTGTCTCAAATACATAGGAATAGACACACCTTGTGTTTAAAAGACAGTCCTCGCAGCTTTGCCGTCTGAGGGCACAAACCACGCGTTTAAAAGCCACCCCAAAGGCGCCTCTTATTGTGGAGCCCTTATAGGCGGGCATTGTAAGTGGCTCAAGAGGCCGCAGATTGAGTTTAAAGAGATTGTATTTGATGGTCATTTTTTATGACTAAGATATCATAGTGATGAATACCTGTCAACCTTGAAGATGCACAGAGAGCGAGTGTTTTGAAAGACAATGCTTTGGAGCTAAAAGGACACTCCGAATTTGCCTAAATAAACACAAAAATGATATATTATTTAACGGCTTCACTTAACATTAGCCTACATTAAGCGCCCGTAGCTCAGCAGGATAGAGCAACTGACTTCTAATCAGTGGGTCGGGGGTTCGAATCCTCCCGGGCGCGCCAGTTTCATAAATACCTTCCGTACTGTAAAAGCCCTTTGCTAATACCTATGCCGGTTTTGGGATGCCTGAGGAGATAGGTGGTTTCTTCAAAGGGAACGAGCACATAGGCTGTATCAATTACATCTATCTTTAATTTTTCGTAACAGTCTATCATTGTTTTTCTGGGTCTTGCCATCTCAAAAAGTAAAGCACTTAATATCTCAGAGGCCTCCTGGGAGGGAAGGGTGGTTGTGAAAATCTTACCAGAAGGTAGACTGGTTGTTTCTCTGGATCCCATCTGCGCAAGAGTGGCAATCCTGGAGATCTCCAAGAACTTTTCAGGCTGTATCTTGAAGGCAGGGACCCAGAAATGAAAGGCCCTTTTTGCCCATTCGGGACGGGGGACCTTTGGAAGGTTTGCAAACCTTATAAGGTCAAGGAAGTTTTCAAGCCTTATGGGTGAAATACGGGCCCGGAGCTTCCAGAAGGGAAGATAGATTGAACATCCTGTGTCGTCTGTTTCAGCAATATGGAAGTTAATTTTTCTGAGCATACCCTCTGATGAGGACCAGGCGGTGTTACAGTTTCTACAGAACAATACCATCGAGTCTTGCTCACCCTCAAGGTCCCATCCGCAGTCGGGACACTGTGCAGCGATGAACCTGAGCCCCCAGTCATGGGGTCTTTTAAAGCTTACATTACCTGAAAGTCCATTACCATGAAGAGGGGTGTTGGTTATTGCATCTCTTACTATCCCATCCTTTAAATAAAAGGGCTGATACACTATGGACCTCGTCTCCCCGATGTAAGAGCTTAAAAGAAGACTTGGGGTCTTTTCATTGACAGACTGAACCGAGAGGTTTTCTGCTTCGTTAAGTCTGCTCTGAATGGCAGGAAGTATCTCCTTAAAGGGTAGTGGTTCTATCATAAAGTGGGACATATCAGGGGTTATGTATTTAAGGGGAAGGCTCTGTGTCCTTATGCCCAGAGAGACAGGAAAGCCCTTTAGTGAGACACCAAGACAGGATGTATCAATAAGCCTTGCACTGGTTTTACCTCTTTTGATGTTAAGAGAAAACCCCCTGAATCTCCAGTAGGGAATAAGGATGAGCTCCTCTTTGGTTTTGATCTTCGGGGCAAGCCAGTAACGAAAATCTCCTGATGCGGTTATGTGAAGCCTTGAGCGGCAGTACTGGCAAGTAAAGAGCCTCTGGGTTTCTTCAAGCTCAACAGGCCCGCCGCACTGGGGGCATTCAAGGGATACCTTAAAGTTCATGGTCAGAGCTTCTGTCCACAGTTGTTACAGTAAATGGCATCTGGGAGGTTTTCTGCTCCACAGTGGGAGCAGACCCTTTTCTTTTCTGCCATGGCTACCTCGGCTCCACAGCGGGGGCAGAATCTTGCATGGGGTGGAAGGTTTTTTCCACACCTCGGGCATTGCTGAAACACCACCACCTGATGACCACAATAGGGGCAGAACTTTGCATCAGCAGGTATCTGGTTTTTGCAGTCAGGACAGATTTGTGTGGCGGTGTTTTCCCTGGAAACCACAGAGGCAAACATTGAAGGCACCATAAGCCCAAGGCCCATGGCCATGGCGCCTGCACCTTCAGAGGGGTTTTCTGCTGCCTTTTCCATTGCCATTGCAGCCTTAAGCTTGACCAGTCTGTCAAGGTCCTCTAACACTGAAAGACGACCCCTGTCGTCAATGGCCTTCTGCACCTCTGGCGGTGGTGTGATGGAGTTTATGTAAAGGTTTCTCAGGGAAAGGCCGTAGTGGGAGAAGTCTTCCTGGAGCTTTTTACTCAGACCATCAGCTATTTCATCGTAACGGCCAGGAAGGTTAAGTATGCTGTCGAGGGTCTCACCAAGGTAGTCGTTGAACCTTGAGACAATAACCCTGCTTAAGTATTCTTCTATCTCGTCAGTTGTGTATATGCCCTGTGTGCCAACGATGCGGTTTATAAAGAGAATTGGCTGAACAATCTGGATGTCAAATACCCCAAAGGCCCTTAACCTCACAAGACCGAGTTCACTGTCTTTGAATGCAACAGGGTCGCGGGTTCCCCATTTAAGATTGGTAAACACCTTCATGTTGGTAAAATAGACCTCTGCCCTCAATGGGCTTGTCATTGCCCAGGGAATGCTCAGGACCTTTGTAAGGATGGGGACATTTGCCGTAACAAGGCTGTGCCGACCAGGACCAAAGGCATCGTAGGCCCTTCCCTGATAAAAAAGCACTGCAGCCTGACTCTCCCTGACGGTAAGCTGGGCTCCAAGCTTTATCTCACCCGAGCCCTGTTCAGGGATGCGATGAACCAGCTCCTTGCCCGATTCATCAAACCACTCGATTACCTCAAGAAAGACCACATTGTTCGTTCCCATGACTGCCTCCTTCGTAAAACAGATAGTTTAATTATATACCTTTTAAAGAGAAATTCTCTGCTAATTTCTTGTTTTTTAGTGGATGGAATTAGTTTTTACAAAAAAGATAGCGTAAATTGAAAAACCTTAAAAAGATTTGGTATATTGAGCTCTAAATGATGAAGGAGAGGTGTGTTACAGAATAATATAATGAAAAGTTTTTTAGGGAGGTAAAACAAGATGCGAAGGTCATTGAGGATTTTAGTAATCATTACCATTGGTAGTCTTTTAGTATTGGCTGGCTGCGGAGGTAGTGGTAGTAGCAAAGGTGGTGGAGGTAATTCCTTTAATGACCCTGTAACTGATATATTGCAGGTTTCGGCAGGCTGGCACCATACATGTGCTGTTGTTAAGGCTGGAGGTGAAACAAGGGTAAAGTGCTGGGGAAGCAACAAACATGGTGAACTTGGAGATGGAACCACTGACAACTCCACAGCACCTGTCTATGTGAAACTCAACGCAAGTACCCCTCTTACCGGAGTTAAAGAGGTATCTGCAAGCAGATACTACACCTGTGCCCTTATGGACGACGGAACGGTCAAGTGCTGGGGATGGAACGAAGGTGGTAAGTTAGGAAATGGCAGTTTTGACTACAACTCATTCTGCAATCTCTTTAATACCATACCGTTTTGCAGTAGTTTTATATCACAGAACAGTCCCTATCCAGACCAGCAAGAATCCCTTTATCCTGTGGATGTAAAAGTTGATGCACAGACAAAACTCACAGGCATTGTCCAGATTTCAGCTGGAAGCTGGCATGCCTGCGCCCTTAAGTCAGACGGAACTGTCTGGTGCTGGGGACAGAATCTTGATGGTGCACTGGGAACAAACAAGGATTTTCAAAACTTTGATCCAAATAATCCAGATTTTTCCTATTTGCTTTCCCCCTATGCGGTTGAGGTTATTGATAGCGCCACCGGGAGGGCATTAAGGAATGTCATACAGATTGCAGCAGGAAGTTCAGACCACACCTGTGCACTTATAGACGATAACGGTGACGGAAAAGGCTCTATTCGTTGCTGGGCATGGAATGGTGGAACAGAAGGCCAACTTGGCAATGGCAATACTCAGGATGACTATGTAATAGCCCCATCTGACCCTGTCCAGTTGGACAATGGAACTGTAATAACCAATGCACGGGAGATAGCTGCCGGTGGTGACCACACCTGTGCACTTCTTGATTCAAAGGAAGTGGTATGCTGGGGCTGGAACCAGTACGGTCAGATTGGAGATAATTCTGCTTCTGATGCCCCCAGAGCCAGATATGTGGTTAATTCAGGTGGAAAGCTTAATAATATAACTCATATATTCTCTGAGCGAGGAAGCCACACCTGTGCTTTAAGGGATGATAACACCCTCTGGTGCTGGGGTGACAACAGAAAGGGACAACTCGCTGAGGACCCATCACAGACAACGTATGAAAACATTGCTGTTGAGGTTCAGGGACTTCCTCAGGGAAGCATCCTTGATGTGGCGGTTGGTGGGGGAGGCCGTGACCCGGGGCAGGTTTCTAATCCATTCCAGGTTGAAGATTACAAAGGCAGCCACACCTGTGCACTTCTGTCAACCCAGCAGGGTAAGGAACTCTACTGCTGGGGATCAAACGACAGTGGACAAATAGGAGATGGAACCACTGCTGATAAATCCACTCCTGTTAAGAGTAATCTCTGAAAATCATAAAAAAGAGGGGCCCCTGCTGGCCTCTCTTTTTTAACTCGGGATACCCCGTGGTCTTGCCAAGGGGAGGAAGAGTTATTATGAAATAACAATACCTCATTTTTTGATTTTTTACATCCTGTAGCGTGCCGCAGGAGGGCATTTCTTACCCACCATTTTATGAGTCAATTTATTATAACTCTCATAAGTGAAAATTAAAGTAATCACATAGGTCTTACCTTTGAGCATTTCAATGTAAGAAAAAGAAGATGTACAGGGGCTCATGTTTTTTTCTCTTATATTTGTTATTCAGTTTGTGATGTTTTAAAATAAATGATATCAGAGTAATTAAAAGCGTTTTGAGCCTGTTTAATCGGAGAGATTATGTTACCAGTATGTGTAAATATCGGTTTGATTTTGCTTTCTGCTGATTACCGAATTGTAGGTATGAATAACTATGCACAGGGTGTTTTGGGTTCTGCTGTAGATGAGATGGGCAAGGATGTTTTTAATTATCATCCAAAGAAGAGTCACAAAAAGATTGAGGCCATATTGAAAAAAGCTGAAGTGCTTGAGCAGGATTCCCCTGTTGCTATGATTATTGATGTTCTTAACAAGGTGTTAATGATAAATGTCTCAAAGATTAAAATGATAAACTCTGAAACCCCAATGTATGCCATGACCTTTATAGATGTAACGAATGAAACAGAAGCCGAGTTTAATCCTGAAAGCGGGATGATGGAACTTAGAAGGCTTCCTGTCTGTGAAAAAAATAGTTTTTTATTTATCGATGTGGACGATATTTTGTATGTTCAGTCAGATGGCAATTACTGCAGATTATACACTAAAAACCGGGCATACTACATTCACAGCACCTTAAAGGAAATACTTAAGCGCTACGGTAGCAACAGTCTGTTCAGGGTGCACAAGAGCTACATCGTAAACCTTAAAAATATTCACAGGATTCAATATAACAGTGCAAATCATTACACTATCATCTTTAAAGGTAATATACCCCCGATTCCTGTGGCAAGAAGAAGGCTTTCAGACCTAAAAAAGGCACTACTACTTCAACGAAAACCGGTTACAAAAGCTAATTAACCTTTTGTCAAAAAATCCTTGACCAGGTAATGTTTATCAATTAATATAAACACAAACTCATACTTCATTTTTAAGGGGGAGCCATGAAAAGCATATTTATTGACATATCCAGATGTACTGCCTGTAAGTCCTGTGAGATAGCCTGTGCTGTTGCACATTCAAAAAATAAGAATCTCTTTGAGGCAATCTTTGAAAAGCCAGCACCAAGGAAGAGGGTATATGTAGAGCCTGCTAACTCTCATTCCTATCCATCAAGGTGTATGCATTGCAAAGATGCTCCCTGTGTTATTGCCTGCCCTAACGGAGCAATGCACAGGGATGAAAGTACTGGAATAGTTCTTGTTAATCAAGACCGCTGTATGGGTTGTATGATGTGTGCAATGGTTTGTCCCTTTGGTGCTGTCACCCTTGATAATGACGGTAAGAAGGCGGTTAAATGTGATTTTTGCTTTGAACGACAGGAGGAGGGGAAATTGCCTGCATGTGTCCAGGCCTGCCCAACAGGCTCTTTAAGCTTTGGAGAGCTTGAGGAGATGGTCAGGGAAAAACGAAAGACCATTGGCCATACCGTGTTAATAGCCATACAGGAAGCAAAGAAGAACATTTAAAAAGAGGTCAAAGTATATGCTGTGGCTTAAAGGGGGTTTCACCCCCTTTAAAACCACCATAATTTTAGAGGCAGTATCCTTTCAAAGAGGCTTTGCCTCTTTGAAAGAAAAATGAAGGAATAAAAATTAAAATTTAAGGGGAGCTTTGAGGGGACTCCCCCTCAAAGCTCTGCTGAAAGATTTTTGAAACAGGAAAGTTATAATTTAAAATCACTAAATTAGAGCCTGTTAAACAGGCTCTAAAACCCCAGGAGGTGTTTATATGATAAGAGACCAATTCGATAAACCAACCCAGGCATTGATTGACAGAGCACATGACCTGGGCATTTCAACAGGCATTGAAAGACTTTCAGCACAGGAACCTCAATGTGGATTTGGACAGCTTGGAACCTGTTGCCGCATGTGTTACATGGGGCCATGCAGGATAGACCCCTTTGGCAATGGAGCATCAGCAGGTGTTTGTGGAGCGACGGCAGACACTATAGTTTGCAGGAACCTTCTGAGAGAAGAGGTTGGGGGAGCAGCCTCACATGTTGGACATGCAAGACATGTGGTGCTTACATTTAAGAAGATGCTTGAGGGAAAGGCCCCTGGCTACAGGATTGCTGACAGGGAAAAACTATACGAGGTTGCAGCCGGTCTCGGTATTCAGACAGATGGTAAAGATGAGAAAGAAGTTGCAATGATGGTGGTAGAAAAGGCACTGGAGGACCTCAGTCGTCAGGATGAGGAACCAATGAACTGGATAAAACTCAGGGCTCCGAGAAAAGAGATCGACCTCTGGAGCAAAAAGGGGCTAATGGTCTCAAATGCACATAACGAGATAGAAGAGGCAATGCATCGCACATCAATGGGGAACGACGAGGACCCTGTAAACCTGCTTCTTGCCTGTCTTAAGATAGGTCTTGTGGATGGTTACGCAGGGCTTCATATGGCAACCGACTTTCATGACATACTCTTTGGCACCCCCTCTGTTAAGAAGATAGAAGCCAATCTTGGTGTACTTGATAAGGACATGGTAAACATTGCCATGCACGGCCACAACCCGGTGCTATCTGAAAAGATACTGGAGTGGTCTGAAAAACTCTCTGACGAGGCAAAGGCTGCAGGTGCCGAAGGTGTGAATGTGGTCGGTGTGTGTTGCACTGGAAACGAGCTTACAATGCGTCAGGGTGTCCCAATGGCAGCTCATAATTTACAGTCAGAACTCATACTACTGACCGGTGCTGTTGATGCAATGGTTGTTGATATGCAGTGTATCTGGCCTTCAATAACGAGAATTGCCGACTGTTTCCAGACCAAAGTTATAACCACCGAGTCTTTTGTTAAGATGCAGGGTGCTGTGCATGTGGCCTTTGAGCCAGAAGAGGCTGACAGGAAGGCAGAAGATGTGGTTCGCCTTGCCATAGAGGCATTTAAACAAAGAAAGGGAAAGGATGTCTTTATACCAGAGGAAAAGAGCATAGGCATGGTTGGATTCTCTGTTGAGGCAGTCCTTGATGTGCTTAAAAAGATAGACGCCGATGATCCATTGATGCCAGTAATAGATAACATCAAAAACGGCAATATATATGGTGTCGTTGGCTTTGCAGGTTGCCCAAGCATAAAACTGAGAAACACCTTTATGACAGAAACCATGGTAAAAGAATTGCTTAAAAACAATGTCCTCGTGGTCACAACGGGATGCACTGCTCACATATGTGCACAGGCAGGGCTTCTTAATTCAGATGCAACAGAAAAATACTGCGGGGAAGGGCTGAAGACTGTTCTTAAGGCACTCGGAAAAGCAGCAGGGCTTGATGTGGCACTTCCACCTGTATGGCACATGGGTTCCTGTGTTGACAACTCAAGGATTGCTACCCTGATTAAGGCACTTGCAGAAAGGCTTGATGTAAGAGTTAGTCAGCTGCCAGTGGCTGGCTCTGCACCCGAGCTTGTACAGGAAAAGGCAGTATCCATTGGTACATGGCTCCTTGCACTCGGGCTGATGGTTCATATAGCACCGCATCCAAGGATACTGGGAAGCCCGATAGCTACCAAAGTACTGACAGAGACCCTTGAGGAGATAACAGGTGGTAAGGCATTCGTGGAATTAGACCCTTACAGGGCGGTTGAAGGACTGTTGAACCATATAAAAACTAAAAGACAGGCCCTTGGAATATAGGAGCAATGTCATTCGTAATTATTGGAAATGGAGCAGCTGCTGTTTCAGCTGTCGAGGCGTTAAGGGAGAAGGGTTACAGTGGTGACATAACCATGATCACCCCGGAGACCACTCCTGCGTATACACCCTGTTTTCTTGCGGATTTCGTAAAAGATAGTGCCTCGGAGGAAAGACTATTTATAAAAGACAAAGGCTTCTACGAAAAACACAGGGTAAATCTCGTTTCTGGTGTGTATGCAACAGGGATTGATACAGAAGACAGGAAGGTAAAACTTTCTGACTCAGGGGAGATTAAATACAGAAAACTGCTGATTGCATGCGGTGCTAAATCGGTTGTTCCCTTAATAAAGGGATTAGACGGTGAGGGAGTTTTCACCTTTAAAAGCCTTAATGATGCCAAAAGACTGATTCAGGCTATAGAAAACAAAAAGAGGTTTTTGATTATTGGTGCAGGGTTTATCGGACTTGAGGTGGCAGAGGCTCTTAAACATAAAGGTTGTGAAGCAGTGTTGGTGGAAAAGGAGACTCAGGTGTTACCAGGTGTGCTCGACAATGAAGGAGCAGAGATTGTAGAGAACAAATTGAAAGATAACGAAGTAGAGGTCTTTACTGATACTATGGTTACCGAGATAAGAAGAGACAGGAGAGGCAAAATCCATGGCGCTATAACAAATAAAAACCAGTTTATAGAATGTGACGCAGTGGTGCTTTCTGTTGGTGTCAAGCCCGACATCGGTCTTGTAAAAGACACACCTATAAGAACCTCAAAGGGTATCCTGGTTGGTCCTGATATGATGAGTTCTGTCAGGGATGTTTTTGCAGCTGGAGATATAGCGGAGATTGAAATAGGTGACAAAAAAAGATGGCTTCCCATCCATCCTCTTGCTGTGTCTGGTGGCAGGGTTGCAGGTGAGAATATGGCTGGCTTCAATAGCAGGATAGACTGGATACCTCATAACCTGAATGTATTAAGACTGTTCGGAATATATATATGCTCAATGGGGGAGACCTCAGGTGAACACTGTAATGCCATAAGGCAAAGGGGGGTAATGAAAAAGTTTTTCATGGATAACAAAGGAAGGCTTAAAGGAGTAGAATTGATTGGCAGTGTTGAAAGGGCTGGCCTTTTTCTTTCTGCAATACAGAAGTCACTTTCAGTAAATAAAGAGTTTCTTTACAGACCTCACTACCTATTTCCTGACACATTGTAACTTAAGAAGGGACACGATAGCTATTGAGGCTGTCTCAGCCCTAAGTATGTTTTCTGATATACATATGGGTTCAAACCCTGAGCTCTGGGCCTTTTTTATCTCATCCTGAGAAAATCCACCCTCAGGGCCGACTGCCACTGCGACATCACCTTCTATCTCTCTGCTTAGGTGGTCTTTTAAGGGGTTTTCTGCCCTTTCGTAAAGTATGTATTTATGAAGGCATGGGGTTTCTTTTATGGCATCGTTAAAAGGGCAGGGGCTTTTTATCTCGGGCATGAAGATGCGTCTTGACTGGCGGGTTGCCTCAAGACAGACCCTCTTCCAGTGGGAAAGCCGCTTGGTGGTCTTAACCACTGAGTGTTCGGTAAAAACAGGCACTATGACATCCACCCCGAGTTCAGTGGTCTTTTGAATCACCAGGTCCATTCTGTCACCTTTAAGCACAGCCTGAAGCAGGGTAAGGGAAGGTCTGCCGGGTCTTTCGTGATGAAAGCGGCTTAAAACCTCAAGGGTTATCTCCTTCTTTTTTATCTCCTTTATCATGGTTTTGAGCTCCCAGCCACTTCCGTCGAGCACTGTGACAGGCTCGCCAGGTTTTAACCTGAGAACATTCCTCAGATAGTGATACTCTTCATCCCGCAGGGTAAGCTCCTTTTCTTCAGGGTTTAAATCAGGAAGGATAATACGCTGGTGTGCCTCATCCATTGTGGGCAAAGAAGTCCTTTACCTTTTCAAAGAGACTCTTTTGGACCTCGTTACCACTTATCTCTGCAAACTCCTGTAAGAGCTCTTTCTGTCGGGGCGTAAGTTTCTTTGGGACATCTATGTATATGCGAACTATCTGGTCACCTCTGTGATGGCTGTTAATCCGTGGAACGCCCTTACCCTTTAGCCTGAACTCCTTTCCCGATGGTGTGCCTGCGGGAATCCTTATCTTCTCAGGACCATCCATGGTTGGAACCTCAATCTCAGCCCCGAGTGCTGCCTGTGGAAAGGTTACAGGGACATCGCAGTAAAGGTCAGTTCCCTCTCTCTTGAAGAACTTATGGGGTTTTACATCAATGTAAATGTATAAGTCGCCTGGTGGGCCGCCGTTCTGGCCAAGCTCCCCTTCACCAGACATTCGGAGTCTTGTGCCTGTGTCAACACCAGCAGGAACCCTGACCTTTACATTCCTGTAACGCCTTATCCTTCCGCTGCCTTTGCATTTAGAGCAGGGAGAGGTGATTATGTGCCCTGTTCCTCCGCATCTACCACAGGTCTTTGCAACAGAGAAAAAGCCCTGCTGAAAACGGATCTGTCCTGTGCCGTGACAGTTTGGACAGCTTACTGGCCCGTGGCCTGGCTTTGCTCCGGTTCCGCCACAGGTCTCACAGGATACCCAGCGGGGAACCTTTATCTCCTTTTCTGTGCCACGGACAGCCTCTTCGAGGGTTATCGAAAGGTCATAACGGAGGTCAGCCCCTCTTTCAGGACGGGGTCGCCTCCTCTGACCTGTAAATGCTCCAAAGAAGTCACTAAAGATGTCTTCAAAGATGTCACCAAAGGATGTGGAGAAGCCTCCAAAACCAGCGCCTGCGCCTGCAAAGGCATCGGCGGTGCCAAACTGGTCGTACTGGGCGCGCTTTTTTGGGTCGCTTAGGCAGGAGTAAGCCTCGTTTATCTCTTTAAAACGCTCCTCTGCCTCTTTGTCTCCTGGGTTTCGGTCAGGATGATACTTGAGCGCAAGACGCCTGTAGGCCTTTTTTATCTCCTCATCCGTGGCATTTCTGCTTACTCCAAGGATCTTGTAATAGTCCTTCATGACTTATCTTTGTCCACATCCTCGAACTCCGCCTCCACAACCTCTTCCTCTTCCTTTGGTTTGCTGCCGTCAGAACTGCCAGCCTGAGTGCCTGAACCTGTGCCTCCAGCCTGCGTGCCCTGGTATGCCTGAGCATTCTGGTATATGTGCTCTGCAAGCTTGTAAGATGCCTGCGTGAGCCTTTCAATGGCAGACTTAATCTCAGAGGCTTCTGTGGCAGAGTCCTTAACCTTTTTACAGTTTTCAAGTGCCTCTTCTATCTCCTTCTTTTCTGCCTCTGTGACCTTGTCGCCGTACTCCCTCAGAGATTTTTCAACAGAGTAGATCAGGGTGTCAGCTTCGTTTCTGGCCTCTGCAAGCTGTCGTTTCTTGCGGTCTTCCTCAGCATGGGCCTCTGCTTCCTTCATCATCCTCTGTATCTCCTCCTCTGTCAGACCACTTGAGGCGGTTATCCTGATGGATTGCTCCTTTCCTGTGCCGAGGTCCTTTGCTGAAACATGCAGTATTCCGTTTGCATCTATGTCAAAGGTTACCTCAATCTGGGGCACTCCCCTTGGAGCTGGCGGTATGCCAACGAGCTCAAAAACTCCAAGGAGCTTGTTGTCAGCAGCCATCTCACGCTCACCCTGATAGACCTTTATGGTCACCGCAGGCTGATTGTCAGTGGCAGTGGAGAAGATCTGGCTCTTTTTGGTTGGTATGGTGGTGTTACGCTCGATGATCTTGGTAAAGACACCACCAAGGGTCTCGATACCAAGGCTGAGCGGTGTAACATCAAGTAGCAGGACATCCTTCATCTCACCCTTTAGCACTGCTGCCTGAATGGCTGCACCTATGGCAACTGCTTCATCAGGGTTTATCGTCTTGTTGGGGTCCTTTCCAAATATCTTCTTTACTGCCTCCTGAACCTTTGGGGTTCGGGTCTGGCCACCAACGAGAAGAACCTCGTCTATGTCCTTTTCAGTGAGCTTTGCATCCTGTAGTGCATTTTTGCAGGGCACTCCGGTCTTTTCAACCAGGTCATCTATAAGCTGCTCAAACTTTGCCCTTGAAAGCTTCATCACCAGATGCTTGGGGCCAGATGCATCAGCAGTGATAAAGGGCAGGTTAATCTCAGTTTCCATTGCTGTGGAGAGCTCGATCTTTGCCTTCTCAGCAGCCTCCTTCAGACGCTGAAGTGCCATCCTGTCCTGTCTGAGGTCAATGCCCTGCTCCTTTTTGAACTCCTCCACGAGCCAGTCAATAATCTTCAGGTCAAAGTCGTCACCACCAAGATAGGTATCACCACTTGTGGAGTGAACCTCTATAACACCCTCACCAATCTCAAGGATTGATATGTCAAAGGTTCCACCACCAAGGTCGTAAACAGCGACCTTTTCTTCCTTTTTCTTGTCAAGCCCGTAGGCAAGGGCTGCAGCCGTTGGCTCATTGATGATCCTGAGCACATTGAGCCCTGCAATCTTGCCAGCATCCTTTGTGGCCTGACGCTGGCTGTCGTCAAAGTAAGCAGGCACCGTTATGACTGCATCTGTGACAGGCTCACCAAGGTAGTCTTCGGCAGCCTGTTTAAGTTTCTGAAGTATCATTGCCGATATCTCGGGAGGTGAATACCTCTTTCCCATCACCTCGACATGGGCATCACCGTTAGGGGCCTCTACTATCTTGTAGGGAAGTCGCTTTCTGGCCTCCTCTACCTCCTTTGAGTTGTATTTTCTTCCCATGAGCCTCTTTATTGAGAAAATCGTGTTTTCAGGGTTTGTGATTGCCTGTCTTTTTGCAACCTGCCCAACGAGCCTTTCACCCTTTTCTGTAAAGGCAACCACCGATGGTGTGGTGCGGTTACCTTCCTGGTTGGGTATGACGACAGGTTCACCACCCTGAACAACTGCTACCACTGAGTTTGTTGTGCCAAGGTCTATGCCAATTGCCTTTCCCATAGTATCACTCCTCCTTTATGTTATTGTTGTTCTTTTGTTCTTCTTCAACTGTGGTCTCCTCTTTTTCAGAGATCTTTTTGGATACAGCCACCAGGGATGGCCTTATAACCTTATCATTATAAGTATATCCCTTTCTGTACTCTTCTACCACTGTTTTGTCATCCAAATCAGCCCTTTCAACCTGAGCCATTGCATGGTGAAACTCAGGGTTAAAGGGCTTACCAACCGCCTCTATCTCTTTGACACCAAACTTGTTAAGAACCTTTCTGAATTCCCTGAGTGTCAGTTCAACACCCTTTATAAGGCTTTCAAGGCTTGAGCTTTCGTTAGCGTGACTGAGAGCCATCTCAAGGTTGTCAAGCACTGTTAAAAGCTCTATCATAAGTGGTTCAGAGCCGTATTTAATAAGCTCGGTGCGGTCCTTCTGCACCCGTTTTTTGTAGTTTTCAAACTCTGCATAAAGCCTCAGGTACTTGTCTTTGAACTCTTCAAGCTCCTTCTTCGTCTCCTGAAGCTCCTCTTCAGGAGACTTCTCAACAGCCACTACCTCTTCTTCCTTTTTTTCCTCAATGCTTCCCTCTTCTTTTATAGCTACCTCAGAGTCCTTTTCCTCATCAGTGCCCTTTTTTTCTTCTTCCATGACTAACTTCCTCCTTCCTCCTCAATGATTTTAGTCAAATAACGCGCAGCAGTGTCAACCAGGGATATAACCGAATGATAATCCATGCGCTTTGGACCTATGATGCCTATAATCCCAGCTGGTCTGTCTTTGTCTTTGTATGTTGAGGCAATTATGCTCATGGTGCTCATCTCTTTGATGGGGTTTTCAGAGCCGATTACTACCTGAACCCCATCGGTCTGTATAATGCGGTCGAGTAGTTTTATCATTTTATGCTTGTTTTCAATAGTCCTTGAGAGTTCCTTAATCTTTTCTACATCCGTGAAGTCTGGAAGCTCCAGTATGGAGGAAAGCCCTGTGATAAATACATTTGCCCCGTATTCGTTAAGGGATTCATTACAGAGGTGAAGTGCCTTTTCAATCAGGGTATCACATAGGTTTTTGTCTTCAATAAGCTCCTTTACAAGCTCGGTCCTGATTTCTTTGATCGTGTAACCCGTAAACCGCCTGTTTATGTAACGGGCTATCTCGTCAAGGTCGTTGGCTGACAAGTCGTAGTCGTTTTTTATTATCTTGTGCCTTATAACACCCTCATCAGTAAGTATCATTACTGCGATACTGTCTTCCTTGTAGGGCACGAGCTCTATTCTTCTTAGCGTGCTTCCCTCAGGCCCTGGTGACATGGCAAGCCCTAAAAAGTGTGAGATGGTTGAAAGGGTCTGGGTTGCTTCATTTAAAAGGTCATCCATATCCCTGGCACAATGGGTAAACCTCTTTTGAAGCTCCTCGATGAGCCTCTCATCATAACCCACATCGTGCCCTATTATGTGCTCAACAAAGTACCTGTAACCCTTATCTGTGGGAATCCTGCCCGCCGATGTGTGGGGCTGACGCAGATACCCCATCTCTTCAAGGTCGGCCATGATGTTCCTTATCGTGGCCGGTGAGTACTTGAAGGCATACTTCTTGGTTATGTACCTTGACCCCACAGGGTCAGGGCTTTCTATATAGCTTTTTATTACTGCCCACAAAACCCTTTCTGCTCTTTCATCCAACATTTTAGCACTCTCCTTGTGTGAGTGCTAATAATTTAACAATAAAATATGACAGTTGTCAAGTGCTTTTTTAAAATATGCTAAAGTTATCGATAGTTATGCATTGTTATGTTAAGTATCACATTAAATAAATTATTCTTAGATCTCTCTGGTTCGGAATGAAAAATAGGGTAGGGGGTTAACTCTTTGGAACACTGTAGATGCAGGCAGGTGCTCCGTCTGAGATGCACGAGATCCTTTGAACCCCGTTACCGATGAGTTCTTTATAGAATTCAAGCTCGGTTTTACAACTTTCTCTGTATTTTCTTGAGATCATGGATATCGGGCAGTTGTACTGTCTTAGCTGGTAAGAGTCCTTTTCTTCAACGAAGTCCACGATGTATCCCTCCTGCTCGAGGATACTGGCAAGGTTTAAAAGTCTCTGCCTCGTGTCTTTAGTTCCATTTATAGTGGCCTTCAGGTTTTGAAGGAGTGTGTCCTTTCTCCATCTGAAAAGCTCAGCTATCTTTTTCTTTCCCTCTCTTTTTTCTATCTCTTCGAATATCTGGAGGATGAATTTATCGTAATTCTTCGGAAAAAGGCTGTCTGCCTTTTCCGTAATCTTGTAGATGTATCCAGGTCTTCCTATTCCATGCCGTTTTGTTTCGTAAGAGACCAGTCCTTTCCTTTCAAGGGCAAGAAGGTGCTGTCTTATCCCCATGGGGGTGATGTTCAGGGCCTTACTTAGCTCTTCGGTTGTCATACCTCCTGTCTTTTTTAAAAGAAGGAGTATCCTCTTTCGGGTTGGGTTTTCTTCTTTAATTGATTGCATATAAAAAGATAACATAATTCTTTAATATAGTCAATCTAAATATTTATTATGATTACATTATAACTGCTATTATGGACGATTTTGGCTCTTTCTTAAGCCACTGCTTATTGTTCTTCATTCTGAATGATAATCTTTGGGTTTGGAAGAGAAACAGGCAATCCTTGTTCTTTCAACAACTGCACATGCTCTTTCATTATTAATCTAAACCCTTCTCGTTCAAGAAGTTTAACAAGTTTACTGAATTTTATGTTATTGTTCCACAACTGCTTATAATTGATTATTGATTTACGAAAGACTACTCTATATTGTTTAAGCTTAGCAGGTATTTTCTAAGGTTTTCTCTATCCTGTTTGTTGAGTTTTTTAAACTCGATGCCCACCTTGTAGGTTTTTGTTCCATTTTCAGGCAATACCACATGGGCAACCCTTCCCTGAAAGTTGATCTTACACTGGTCGTCAAGTCTAAGGCTCATGTCGTATTTTTCGTTTAGCTGAAGGGGAAGGAAGGTCTCTATCAACATTCCGGAGAGGCTTATTTTTTTCACGATAAAGTCCATTGGCGAGTCTATGTGAGCCCTGTCGTTGTTTACCCTGAATCTGCCAAGGATCCTCTTTTCAAGAGTCATTATCCTGTTGGTCTCTATAAAGTCAGCAATGTCGTTTGCCCTTTTGGTAAAGATCTTATTAAATTTAATCCCTGCCCGATAAATAGGCACTATATCTCCTGAGTCTGTTTTTTGGGTTCTTTCAAGGCGAGACCAGACTACCTGACCATCGATGAGAATGGTTTTATCGTTGTTGTGAAGTTTTATGGAGTAATTTTTGTCAATAATAAGCATCTTTGTGGTTTCTATTGCCATCCCCTCAAGGCTCATGTTCAGTATCTTTACCTCAAAGGTATATGTAACCTCTCCATGAACATTGTCAACCTCGTATCTCTTATGGCTTCGCCTTTCTTTGTTCTTCCCCATAGTCCCTCCTTTTAGAGTAGAGGTTTATTGAGCCTTAGCCAGACTATTTTACTATGATTCCAGCATATCCTACAACCTGAGAGTAGTCTCCGTTTATGTCTCCTGAGTTTGCATATTTTAGCAGCTCTGCCTTCTTTGCTCCAAGGGTTATTGAAGCAAACAGCATTGTGGTTACTGGGAGATAGCCGCACATGGAAATCCTGTTTGTAATCACACTGTTATAAAGCCCTTCAGGGTCAAGCTCGAGTATCCGGTCTATAGCAAGAAAATCAAGTCTCCTTGCCTCTTGAGCCGAAAGGTAGTGGCTCATATCAGAACTGGCAATTATGGTAACCCTGTAGTCGGTTTCTCTTACCGATGAGGCAATTGCCTCGCCAAGTTTTCTGCACTCCTCAATGGAGGCCTGCATTATTGAAATGGGGACAAACCTTGCTCTTTTATTGAAATAGGCTATAAAGGGTAATTGAACCTCAATGGAGTGTTCAAAGAGGTGTGCCCTTTGGTCCTTCTCCGCAATGCCAGCATGTCTGTATATCCTTTCAGCAAGGAAGCTGTCAATCTCTATGCCGCCAAGAGGGGTGTCCCAGGTTCCCTCGGTCATAATGGATATGGGGGGGCCAAGACCGGTGTGATTTGGACCGAGTATGATAAAGCTTCCGGGAAACTCTATTTTTGAATATACAAGTCCTGCCACATGACCTGAATACATAAGACCTGCGTGGGGACAGACAGCACCGATTACAGGCTCACGGGGAAGGTCTTCAACATAAAGGGAGACCTCCTGTCTTAAACCCTCTTCAGTCCCCCTGTAAAACTGTCCTGCCACTGCAGGCTCTCGTATCATAGCCATGCTCCCTTAAAAGGCCTCTTCGCCTTCTTCGTAAATTACCTCGTTGGTGTAATCTACGAATCTGGTACAACTTGAAAGGAAGGTCAAAGGAATTTCACCGGTGGGGCCGTTACGCTGTTTTGCAATTATCACCTCTGCCTTTCCCTTCTTGGAGGGGTCCTTCTTCTCCTTGTCGTAGACCTCTTCACGATAGAGAAAGAGTATAACATCAGCATCCTGCTCTATAGCACCGGATTCCCTGAGGTCAGCCAGCGAGGGTTTTTTGTCCTGTCTGTGCTCAACAGCCCTGTTTAACTGACTGAGCGCCACAACAGGCACCTCAAGCTCCTTTGCAAGTGCCTTAAGTGACCTCGATATATCGGAGATCTCCTGCTCCCTTCTTTCGTAGTTACCCCGTCCCTTCATCAACTGAAGATAGTCAACGATTATCAGGCTGAGACTTCCCCTTTCAAGCTTGAGCCTCCTTGCCTTTGCCCTCATTTCAAGCACTGAAAGATAGGATGTATCGTCAATGTAAATGGGTGCCTCGGCCAGTCTGCCTGCTGCTGCAGTGAGTTTATGCCAGTCTTCTTTGCTTATAAAACCCTTTCGCACCTTGTTTGCATCAACCATTGCCTCTGCACAGAGCATCCTGACAGCAAGGGACCTCTTTGACATCTCAAGACTGAATATAGCCACCGGCTCTCCAAGCTCCACAGCCACATGCTGTGCGATGTTAAGAGCAAAGGTGGTCTTACCCATAGATGGGCGGCCACCTACGATAATTAGGTCTCCACGCTGAAATCCAGTGGTGATTTCGTCAAGGTCACGGTAACCTGATGGTACACCGGTGACTGCTTTTTTGCTGTCGTAGAGGTTTTCTATCATCTGAAAGCTGTCCTTTATGACGTCCTTCATCATGGAAAAAGTGCTCGTGGTGCGCTTGTCTGATATCTCAAATATCACCTTTTCGGCTTCATCTACCATCTCATCTGCTGGGAGCCCTCCGTCGTAGACCATCTCGATGACCTCTGTGGCAGCATGAACCAGCCCTCTCATAAGGGCCTTTTCTCTGATAATCCTTGCATGATGCTTTACATTTGCTGCTGTGGGCACAGAGGCAGCAAGGGATGAGATGTAGGAGATACCACCAACGCTGTCGAGTTCTTTTTTCATCTGAAGGTGGTCTTTAAGGGAGATTATGTCAATGGATTCGCCCCGTTCAAACATCTCAAGCATGGCAAGGAATATCTTTCGGTGGGCTTCCCTGTAAAAGTCCTCAGGAGACAGTATCTCTAATACCTTTAGCAGGGCCTCGTTATCAAGGAGTATTGCGCCAAGGACCGACTGTTCAGCCTCCAGATTTTGAGGAGGGATGCGGCTTGTTATTTGTTCGTAGTCGGTAATATTCATCGTCAGGTCTTAATATATAAAATAAGGTTTAATCCTCTTTTTCGACCTGAACAGTAAGCTCGGCAAGGACATCCCTGTGTAGTTTGATCTTAACCCTGTACTCTCCGAGTCTCTTTATGGGTTCCTCAAGCATTATCTTTTTTCTGTCTATCTCAAAGCCCTTTTCTTTAAGGGCCTTTTCTATATCAATGGTGGTAACAGAGCCAAAGAGCTTGTCTTCCTCACCAGCCTTTACTTTAATCGTCACAGGTGATGAGGATATCTTTTCTGCCAGGTGCTGGGCAGCGTTTTTAATCCTTTCTGCCTTCTGCTGAAGAACCCTCTTGTGATGCTCAAACTCCTTTATATTTCTTGGGTTTGCCTCAACGGCAAGGTTTCTTGGAATAAGGTAGTTTCTTGCAAAACCAGGCTTAACATTAACGATGTCACCCATGCTTCCAAGACGGTCTACATCCTCTTTAAGTATAACCTTCATAACCCTTTCCTCTCCTTTCAATATGAAAGTTTCTGATGACTCTATAGTATAGCCAAGGTGAGGTGATTGATGCAAGACGCGTGGCACTTGCCTTAAAAATCCACTATCTTATTGACAAGATAGGGGGGAAAATTATATCATAATTTCGCACTGGGGAGTCGTCTAATGGCAGGACGGCAGACTCTGGATCTGCTTGTAGGGGTTCGAATCCTCTCTCCCCAGCCATCAATTTGTTAATCCTTCAAGCGGTCCCATCGTCTAGTGGCCCAGGACACCGGCCTCTCACGTCGGAAACACGGGTTCGAGTCCCGTTGGGACCGCCATATTTAACCATGTAACGACCTTAAAAAGCAAATATTCCTTTAAACCTCTATATCTTTATCTTCCGCCTTTATAATCCATATAATACCAAAATCCTTCTCCTGATATGCCCGGGCAATGCCATAACGGAGCACCTCAAGAAGGGCTAAAAAGGTGACAAGCAATACCTGCCTTGGTGCATCAGGCTCAAAGAGCTGCTCAAATCTGAGCGGGCTTTGCTGGTCCAATCTTTCCACGATGTAGTTTATCCTGTCCTTAACCGTAAGGGTCTCTCTCGTAATCTGAATTGCCTCAGGTGGGGCATTTTCAAGCACCCTTTTAAAGGCTGCTATAAGGTCAAATATGTGGACATCAAAAAGCAGTGGTTCATCAGGGCCGAGGTCTTCAACTTCCATGGGCTCCCGCCAGAAATACCGGGTTCGCTCGTTGAGACGCTCCTGAAGGTCAAGGGATGCGTTTTTGAATGCCTGATACTCAAGCAACCGTTCTACAAGCTCAATCCTTGGGTCTTCCCTTTCCTCTGGAGGCACATCCTCATCAACAGGAAGAAGCATACGGGTCTTTATCTGAATGAGGGTGGCAGCCATTACGAGAAACTCACCTGCAATCTCAAGGTTAAGCTCCTTCATTAGCTCAAGGTACTGAAGATACTGCTTTGTAATCTCTGCAATGGGTATGTCGTAGATGTCTATTTCATTTTCCTTAATCAGGTGAAGAAGCAGGTCAAGGGGGCCCTCAAAGACAGGTATCCTTACTTTGTAATCTGCATCAGTCATGTTGATTATTATAAAATAGGCAATGGTGGAAAGGCTACAGTGGAGGAAGACAGGCGATAGGCAATAGGCGATAGGCAATGGGCAATAGGCTATAGGCGATAGGCCATAGGCGATAGGTAAGGGGAGATAGTGATGTATGGAGCACATTATGGTGATATTTAAGATAGCCGCTGTTTTTTTGCTCTTTGCCTTTGTGCACAGCCTCTGTGTGCAAGAGAGGGTAAAGCTCTTTTACGCAAGGCTTTTTGGTGAAAGGATGGCAAAGGGTACATACAGGTTTTTATATACCCTGTTTTCTGCACTTACCACCCTGCTTGCCTTTCTCTATATCTATAGCCTGCCCGATTACTACATATTTCGCGGACCTGCATGGTTTAGATGGCCCATGCATGCATTTCAGCTTGCAGGTCTTTTATTCGCTGCCTCGACCTTCAGGACACTGGACAATCTGGAGTTTATGGGGATAAAGCAGTTTATAAAGTTTATAAAAGGCGAAGAGATAGAAGGAGACATTGAGGGTATAACCATAAACCGCCTTATCACCACAGGTGCTTATGGTGTGGTAAGGCATCCAATGTATCTTGGAGGGCTCATTATCTTTACCTTTGAGCCAAATATCACAAGAAACTGGCTAACCGTTACTGTGCTTGCAGATTTGTATTTTATATACGGTGCCATGGAAGAGGAAAAGAGGCTACTTAAGCACTTTGGCAGGGAGTATGAGAAGTACATGAAGAGGGTTCACAGGTTTTTGCCAAATATAAAAAATATTAAGGTGTATGTAAAGGAGTTGTTAGGGAGAAAATAAATCTTTTGTTTTTGGCACATGGTGGCACATGGGTATAGAGTTTTCACTCTACTTAAGTTCTAATTTAAATAAATTAAACGGTACATTTCGTAGGTTGAAAAGACTTTTTTTACATAATTGCGGGTTTCGTCGTAGGGTATTAACTCAAGAAATTCGTCAAGCCCATTGTACTTTAAGCTCTTTAACCAGCGGCTAACTGCGTTTTCACCTGCATTGTAAGAAGCCACAGCAAGGAAGGGATTTTCAAATCTATCAAGAAGCCATTTTAGGTAAACCGCACCAAGCCTTATGTTGACCTCAGGGCTAAAGACCGAGTTTTCACCCTCATCATCAAGGCTTATCTCCATGCCCTCGGCCTTTGCCCACCTTTTTGCAGTAAAATCCATAAGCTGCATAAGCCCCATGGCTCCGGAACGAGAAAGTGCCTCCTGGTCAAAGTGGCTCTCAACTCGCATCACTGAAAGGAGTAAAAGAGGGTCGAGTGACAACTGAGAGGCTATCTTTACCAGGAAGTCTCTGTAGGAAAGTGGATAAAGCGCAATCCTTTTTAATTCTTCATCCTTGAAAGGCTTATCCTTTGCCACTTTCAGGGCCTCTTTGTAAAAGCCATTCTCTAAAAGGGCATATACATAGCCTTCAACCCCTCCAGTTTCTCTTTTAATCCTGTAAAGAAGCTCCCTTTTTATGTAATCACCAAGCCCGGCCGCTTTGAGGTCCAAGACCCTCTCTTTAACCTCAGATGGAAGGCTGTAAGAGTTTAAGTTATAGTTTAATAAAGTGCTTAATCTATCTGAATTTAAAAGAAAATTAGACCTGTCACTACTGTATCTAAGAAGCGAGAAATAAAGACTGTCTTTTTTTAAACTGCTATCTAATTTAAGTTCTTTAAGATTTAGGTGGGAGTTTGCCCTGTTTAGCCAGTACAGATACCTCGGGCGGTTATACCTTTTAAAAAGGTCTCTAAGGTTATAGGCTGCATGGAGGTACTGTCCCTGGAGGTATTCAGTCCAGGCAATCTCCCAGAGGGCATCCTCTTTGCAATCCTCATACTCTCTGTAAGCCCTTCTCAGGTAAGAAAGTGCCCTGAGTGGCATTCTATTATCTCTTATCTGTTTTGCTCTCAGGATTAACACCATGCACGGTGCTTTACCCCTTAGGTTTTTGGTCAGTGCAATGAGTCTTTCAAGGCCATCTCCATTGCCTGCTCTGAAGTAAGAAAGGGCTGCCTGTTTATACCTTTTGTTTTTTTCGTAGAGTCTTCCTGCCTCATTGTATCTTCTTAATCTGTAATAGGTGTCAGCAAGTGCAATATCAAGCCTTCTGTCCCACTGGTTTTGCTCCTGCCACAAGGTAAGCAGTCTAAGTGCCTCAGCGTACTTAAGTGCCCTGTGCAGGTTGTAGATAAGCCTTAAAAACTCCTTTGTGGAAAGGCCAAGGGGGTCTGTGTACTGAGAGGCATAGTGGTAATACTGGTCAGCACTGATTAAAAGCCTCTTAACTGTGGCCTGAAACAAAAGGGGGTGTTCGTCCTTTATAAGGGTTGAAAACTTAAACAGTGCATCCTGGTTATCAGGGTATTTTTCACAGTAGTGCTTCATAAAATTAAGTGCCCTCTGTTTTTCATCAGCATTAGTGGTGTTAATGTAGAGTCTGGAGTATATCAGGAATCTGAGGTATTCAAGGTCAGGCCTAAGGTAAGAGTCGGGATAGGTGTCGGAGAAGACCTCTGTTTTTACCAGAGCTGAATGATAACGGGCGTTAAGGTAATCGAGAATTGATTGAAAGTATAGCTGATAGTCGCTCAGGGAGTCGTTTGTCTTAAGGGCAGAAAGTATCCTCTCTGCCCCCCTGTAATCTATTTTTTTAATAAATCTGGCGAAGTCGTGAGAAAGGGCATTACCTGAAAGTACAAGTACAAAAAGTGCTGTAAGGACTAATCCTTTGACTTTGACCAGTCTAACCGTCTCCTCTTTCTATGATGCACATACTTGTCTGCTGAAAGAGCTGCAATACAGCCCTTGGCTGCAGCAATAACCACCTGTCTTACCTCTGTGCAGGTCACATCACCAGCAGCAAAGACACCTGGTATGTTGGTCTCCATCATGTTATTGGTGATAATACACTCGTCATCGCTAATATCAAGGGCAAAGTTTAGAAAGTCCACAATGGGTCTGCTTCCGTGAAGGTAAACGAACACACCGTCAAGGGGTAGTTCCCTTTCCTCGTCGGTCTTTTTGTCCTTAAGAAGGACATTTTCCACCACCTCGTTACCATTGATGGATTTGACTATGACATTGTAGATTATCTGAAGGTTATCCTTTTCAGGCAGATGAAAATCATCGGGCACCTTCAGTTTGGGTGAAGGTGAGATGAGGTAGACCTTTCCAGCGTAACGGGTAAGAAGCTCAGCCTCCTTCACTGCCTCTTCAGAATCACCAATTACGGCAACGGTCTTTCCCCTGAAAAAGGCAGCATCACAGATGGCACAATAACTTACCCCTCTGCCAAGGAATTCCTTTTCTCCCTTTATGGTGGGCTTTCGACCCATTGCACCTGTGGCAACTATAACCGTCTTTGACCTGTAAGTCCTGTCCATGGTATAGGTTTCCTTTATATCACCCTGAAGCTGAACACCTATCACCTGAGCCTCCACATATTCAGCGCCAAACCTGATTGCCTGCTCTCTGAATATGTCAAGAAGCTCCTTTCCTGATACAGGCTCTGGAAGACCAGGATAGTTTTCAATCCTGTCAGTAAAGGCAAGGGCTCCTGCGGTGGCTGATTTGTCAAGCACTATGGTTTTTAGATTTGACCTCGCAGCATACTGGGCTGCGGTAAGCCCGGCAGGGCCTCCACCGATTATTACAACATCGTAAACTGTATCCTCCATGAAAACCTCCTCTTTATTAAAATTCTAAATCCCAATTTCTAAATTCTAAACAAATTCTAAATTGTAATATTCCAACAATCTATAATACAAAATACACCGTTTACAAATTCATTTTTTCTAAAAATTGTAACAGTCAATGCAACTAACTCTGACTGCTTATGTTTAGGATTTAGAAATTAGTGCTTAGGATTTTCTTTATTTTACCAGTTCCTCCTCAAAAAACTGAATTATCCGGTAATAGGTGTCCCTCTGGGCAGGTCTGAAGCCTGCGGCCTTTATTGCCTTTATGATGTCCTCCTTCGTAACCCTGTAACTTACCCCTGCTGCCCTTACCACATTTTCCTCAAGCATGGTTGAGCCAAAGTCGTTTGCCCCGAACCTCAAAGCCACCTGTGCAACCTTAAGCCCCTGGGTAACCCAGCTTGCCTGAAGATTTGGTATGTTATCAAGGTATATCCTGGAAACCGATAGCACCTTCAGATAATCCACAGCCGAGGCAGAAAAGACCCTTTTGCCCTCCTGATACAGGGCTGTATTTTTAGGCTGAAAACTCCAGGGAATAAAGGCAGTAAATCCACCAGTGCGGTCCTGAAGCGACCTGATAGCATCAAGGTGCTCAAGGATGTCCTCTTCAGTCTCCACAGAGCCAAACATCATGGTGGCAGTGGTTTTCATGCCAAGCTTATGGGCCTGTTCCATTACCTCAAGCCACTCTGAGGAGCATATCTTTTTTGGGCTCAGCACCTCCCGAACCCTGTCTGAAAGTATCTCTGCTCCTCCACCTGGAATGGAGTCAAGTCCTGCATCGTGAAGTATCCTGAGGGTCTCCTGAACACCGAGAGATGCCTTCCGGGCTATGTACTTAATCTCCGGTGGAGAAAAACCATGGATGTGAATGTCAAATCTCTGCTTTATTGACTCAAGCATATCGGTATAAAAATCAAGCCCCAGCTCAGGGTTAAGCCCACCCTGAATTAGTATCTGTGTGCCACCCTGTGCGATGGTCTCCTCTATCTTTTTAAATAGCTCATCCTTTGAAAGCACAAAGGCATCAGGGGATTCGGGGCTTCTGTAATAGGCACAGAACCGGCACTGATTTATGCAGACATTGGTGTAGTTGATGTTTCGGTCAACCACAAAGGTTACAATGCCCTCTGGATGCAGTTCCTTTCGTACCTGGTCTGCCATCTGGCCAAGCTCAAGCAGGTCAGCCTCTTTAAGTAGCTCTGTAGCCTCTTTTCTGTCAATCCTGTTCATAAACTCTCACCACATTATAAAGTGCATCCCTCTCAACAGGTATGCGGCCTGCCCGCTTTATCAGCTCAACAAGCCTTTCCCTTGGAAGTCCCTCCTCGGTAAGGGCACCTGCAGAATGGGTTATCCTTTCTTCAATTACCGTTCCGTCTATGTCGTCTGCACCAAAGCAGAGGGCCACCTGTGTGAGTTTTTCACCAAGCATTATCCAGTATGCCTTAATGTGAGGTATGTTATTGAGAATCAATCGGCTTACTGCGATTGTTTTAAGGTCATCAATGCCTGATGGGTATCGGCTTGAGATGTGGGTATTTTCAGGATGATAGGGCAGGGGGACAAAGGCCTGAAAACCACCTGTTTCAGCCTGAAGGTCTCTGAGTGCAAGCAGATGCTCCACCCTGTCTTTGTAGGATTCAATGTGTCCGTAAAGCATGGTGGCATTGGTCTTTATACCAAGGCGATGGGCGGTTCTGTGCACCTCAAGCCACCTCTTTCCAGAGAGCTTTTCCGGGCAGAGCCTTGTTCTGACATCTTCGTTAAATATCTCGGCACCACCGCCTGGCATTGCATCAAGACCGCTCTGTTTAAGTCTCATAAGGGTCTCTTCTACTGAGAGGTGGCTCTTTTTAGAAAGGTAATCTATCTCAACGGCAGTAAATGCCTTTATGTGCAGCTGAGGTCTAACTGACTTAATAGCCCTTAACATCTCCTCATAAAATCTAATATCCCAATCCGGGTGAAGTCCACCTACGATGTGTAACTCTTTGAGGTCTGACGGGGAGCTTTCAACTTTTTTTAAAATCTCATCTGTTGAGAGTTCATAGGCCCCTTCGTCACCCTTTGAACGACTGAAGGCACAGAATCGGCACCTATTTACACAGAGATTGGTTGGGTTGATGTGACGGTTTACCACAAAGTAGACACGGCCTGAGTTCAGTCTTTCCGAAAGTTCTGCTGCATAAGCACC
>WFMM01000140.1 GCA_015484595.1 Nitrospirota bacterium
CCTGACTCAGACACAGCTTTGGAGGACAGGATTATAATAAATCTTGCAGAGATGAGGATGTACTACTATAGAAAGTTAAAAGATGGACGGACGGCGGTTCTTACCTTTCCCATAGGGATTGGTGCTGAGGGAAGGGACACCCCGCCTGGTACATACAGGATAATACAGAAGATAAAGGACCCTGTCTGGGTAGTGCCTGCCTCAATAAGGGCAGAGGATCCATCACTGCCTGAAACCATACCACCTGGGCCAGAAAACCCCCTTGGCAGATATGCCTTGAGACTTTCGAATCCATCCTATCTGATTCACGGCACGAACAAACCCCTTGGTGTAGGCCGCAGGGTAAGCCATGGTTGTCTGAGGATGTATCCAGATGATATCAAAACACTTTACAGCCTCGTAAAGGTTGGAACAAAGGTGAGGATAATCTATGAGCCAATAAAACTTCTATCTACCAGAAAGGGAATCTATATTGAGGCCCACGAAGATTATAAAACCCACAGATTAGGCCTTAACAGAGCAGTAAGAAAACTGATTAACTCAGGGGTGCTTAAACGGATAGATACAGAGAAACTCTACAGGGTCCTTGAAAAACATGACGGAATTCCCCATTTTTTGAAGTTTAAGTAAGAGTTATTGCGTTCTTTGCGTTTATTGCGTTAATAGCGTTCATTGCGTTTATTGCGTTGATAGTGTTTATTGTTTTGAAAGATATTACTCAATAAACGCGATAAACACGATTAACGCAATATGTTAAGCTTGAGGGGCCGAGCCCCTCAAGCTTATTTTAAACCTGCTTAAATCTTCAGAGCCTTTTACTTTCTAAGTCTTTTCTGAAGGGATGCCTCACATCTCCTGATAGCAGACTCAGCCTTTCTCAGGGCCTCATCTGCCTTCTGGTCAGCCCTCATGGCAATCTCTTTGGCCTCTGCAACCTCCTGCTTAAGGGCGTTTAGCTCTGATTTAAGGGCATCAACATCCATGGAGTTTACCTTTGCAGAAAGGGCTGCGATCTTTTTCTCAAGCTCAGAAAGCCTTTGGTCCAGGCTGTTTACCTTCTGCTCTACCCTTTTGGTGCGCTGCTCAATGGGCTGTATCTGTTTTGCTACATACTCCTTTGTTGCACAACCTGTGGTAAAGGCTAAACCCAATATTAACACACCTGCTACTAATGACTTTTTCATAATAACCCCCTTTAAACGGTTGATTTTGAAAGGTCACCCATTTTTTCCCTGAGGGCTGCCTGTGCTGCAGCAAGCCTTGCAATTGGTACCCTGTAAGGGGAGCAGCTTACATAATTCATCCCCACACTGTGGCAGAAGGTAACAGATTTCGGGTCACCACCGTGCTCACCGCAGATGCCCACTTTGAGGTTTTCCCTTGTGCTTCTTCCCTTCTGGATACCAATTCTGACAAGCTCTCCAACGCCTTCAATATCAAGGGTTACGAATGGGTCATCGGGGAATATCTTTTTATCCACATAGAAGGGCAGGAACTTACCTGAATCGTCACGGCTTAATCCCATGGTGGTCTGTGTCAGGTCGTTTGTTCCAAAGGAGAAGAACTCGGCATGTTTGGCAATCTGGTCTGCTGTAATGGCTGCCCTTGGAAGCTCTATCATGGTGCCAACCATGTAGTCGACCTTGACCTTCTTTTTCTTCATAACCTCCTCTGCGGTATTCCTGACGAGCTCTGCCATTGTCTCAATCTCTCTGACATGACCCACAAGGGGGATCATGATCTCAGGTTTTACATCCACCTTCTTCTTTTTCAGCTCGCAGGCAGCCTCCATAATTGCCCTTACCTGCATCTCGTATATCTCTGGATAGGTAATACCAAGACGGCATCCCCTGTGACCGAGCATTGGGTTGAACTCCTTGAGGGATTCGTTACGCTCCTTCAGCTTCTTAAAGGGAACACCCATCTCCTTGGCAAGCTCCTTCAGTTCTTTGTCCGTATGAGGCAGAAACTCATGTAGTGGTGGGTCAAGGAGCCTTATGGTAACAGGAAGTCCTTCCATTGCCTTAAAGATTCCCTTGAAGTCCTTTTTCTGCATGGGTAGTATCTTCTTCAGTGCCTTTCTTCTTCCTTCCTCGTCATCGGAAAGTATCATCTCACGCACAGCCTTTATCCTGTCTTCCTCAAAGAACATGTGCTCTGTTCTACAAAGCCCGATTCCTTCAGCACCAAAGTTACGGGCAACCTTTGCATCCTTTGGCGTGTCAGCATTTGTTCTCACGCCAAGGGTCCTTGCCTCATCAACCCACTTCATAAAAACCTCAAAGTCACCAGTCATCTGAGGTGCAACCAGCTTTACCTTGCCTATGATCACATCACCTGTGGAGCCATCTATGGTGATCCAGTCACCCTCTTTCACCTTTTCACCATTAACCTCAAAGAACTTCTTCTTTTCGTTAATCTTTAGATCTCCACAGCCTGCCACACAGGGCTTTCCCATTCCCCTTGCAACAACAGCTGCGTGGGATGTCATACCACCACGGGCAGTCAGTATTCCCTGAGCAGCGTGCATACCACCTATGTCCTCAGGGGAGGTCTCAAGCCTTACCAGAATGACCTTCTCACCCTTTTCAGCCCACTTTTCTGCCTCAGGTGCTGTAAACACTGCCCTTCCCACTGCGGCACCTGGTGAAGCAGGAAGCCCCTTGGCAACCTTCTTTAGCTTTGCCTTTGGGTCTATCATTGGGTGCAGTAGCTGGTCAAGCTGTTCAGGGTCAACCCTCATGATGGCGGTCTCTTTGTCAATGAGACCCTCCTTAACCATGTCTATGGCAATCTTCAGGGCTGCCTTTGCCGTCCTCTTACCAACACGGGTCTGGAGCATGTAGAGCTTACCTTCCTGTATGGTAAACTCAAGGTCAAGCATGTCTCTGTAGTGGTTTTCAAGTTTTTTATAAATCTTCATCAGCTCGTTGTAAGCCTCAGGCAGGCTGTCCTTTAGTGCATCAACAGGAAGGGGAGTCCTGATACCAGCCACCACATCCTCACCCTGTGCATTTGGCAGATACTCGCCGTAGAAACGGTTTTCACCTGTGGATGGGTCACGGGTAAAGGCAACACCTGTGCCTGAGTTGTCACCCATGTTTCCAAATACCATGGTGCAAACATTTACTGCTGTGCCAAGGTCATCGGAGATTCCGTGTAGCTTTCTGTAGGTCTTTGCCCTTTCACCAAACCATGAATTAAAGACTGCGTTTATAGCGAGTTTTAACTGCTCGTAGGGGTCGTTTGGAAAGGGCTTTTTCACTAATTTTTTGTATAGCTTTTTGTACTGCTTTACCAGTTCCTTAAGGTCTTCAGCTGAAAGGTCTGAGTCGTATTTTGCCCCAACCTTCTCCTTCATCTTCTCAAGTAGATCCTCAAACTCCATCCTGTCAACACCCATCACGATTGAGGCAAACATGGTGATAAATCTTCTGTACGCATCGTAGGCAAATCGCTCGTTGTTGGTCATGCTGATGAGGCCCTTCAGTGTCTCGTCGGTAAGGCCAAGGTTTAATACAGTGTCCATCATTCCTGGCATGGAAAACTTTGCGCCTGAGCGGACAGAGACGAGAAGTGGTCTTTTGGGGTCTCCAAATTTCAGGTTCATCAGTTTTTCAACCTTCTTCATGTTTTTAAGAACCTGGTCCCAGAGTCCAGCTGGATACTTTCCGTTGTTTTTAAAGTACTCAATACAAGCCTCGGTGGTTATAGTAAAGCCTGGCGGAACAGGCACTCCAAGATTGGTCATCTCTGCAAGGCCTGCTCCCTTTCCACCTAACAGGTCTTTCATCTGGCCATTTCCTTCAGCCTTTCCGCCGCCTAAAAAGTAAACATACTTCTTAGCCATAACTCCTCCTCCTCGGTTTACATTAAAAATTATATGATGAAATGCACTTAAAAACAAGAAAATTTTAAGTAATATGTGACTTTGGTCATGATAAGTTAACCAA
>WFMM01000141.1 GCA_015484595.1 Nitrospirota bacterium
ATCGCCTCTCTCCCCCTCCTTCCTGTCCTTATTCTGACCACATCCTGAAGATTGTAAACAAATATCTTTCCATCTCCTATCTCTCCTGTGCGGGCACCTTTTATAATAGCCTCTATAACCTCCTCCACCTTATCCTCTGGCACGGCTACCTCTATCTTTACCTTTGGCAAAAACTGCACTTCATACTGAACACCTCTGTAAACCTCAAGCTGTCCCTTTTGACGACCAAAGCCCTTAACATCAACTATGGTCATACCCTGCACACCAACCTTAATAAGCTCAGCCCTTACCTCATCAAGCCTGTAATGCTTAATTACTGCAGTTACCATTTTCATAAATATCTCCTCCTTCTTATTGGCAATCGGCTATTGGTTGCCGTTTGCTTACTATTAAAACAAATTGGGATAACTTTGTCAACACAAAATTGTCCAATTGGTTACATGGAACTTTGGAATTGCTTTTTCAGGCCTGAGAATAAATAGAAAAGTTTTAAGTATTATTTTTTGGCAGATCCGTCAGGTAATGGTTATCCTGATCTTTCAATGAAAAGTAGTTCTGAGAAATTAATTTATGATTATGGGCTTTTATATTATTACTTTGGGAAAATTGCCGGATCCGTAAATACCCAGTCTCTGTTTCTAACAGGCAAATGGCAATTTATACATATCTGCATACCCTTATTAAATGGTTTCTGCTCAAGGCCTACCCATCTTGCCCATCCCCAGCCGTACGTGCTGGCAAACTTTTTAGAATCTTTAAACATAAATTCCGCATGGACGAAATTTCCTGGTGCAATGGCTGACTGCCAGTTCTTATGTTGACTGTTCTTCCAAACAACCTTACAAAGTATGGTGCCATCAGGCCACGGGTTTGTTTTTCCTGCTCTTGCTGCTTTTATAGCTACTGAGTTTCCAAGAATTACCCTGATTGTGTTATTGTCTGTCCTTTGTGACACTGATATTACAGACCAGTTCTGCCATCCCTTAGGGTATGCTATCCCATTAGAAGGCATTATACTCTCACTTCCCCATACTAAATAAGCAGTAAATATAATTATTAAAAGTATTAAAACCCCTGATAGGCATAATCTCTTTTTCATCTCACACCTCCTGCACTCATCTTCACTCGATTATATACTTTAATGTTAATAGAAAAAACATTACTTTGCAACAAAAAAATTATCCATGAGAGAATATGTCCCGATATGGCATAATTTAAACATGGAATACAGGTTTTTATTTTCCTATGTACTTGTCCTGATAGCCATATACTACACCTATAAAGAGGGGCTTGGCATACACAAACGGATTGCCCTCAACACGGTCAGGGCTTTCGTTCAATTACTTCTTCTGGGTTATGTTCTTCACTATGTATTCAGAATAAAACAAACATCAGGACTTCTTCTAATACTGCTTTTTATGTGTGCCTTTGCATCATGGACAGCCCAGCGCAGGGTCTCACTCATGCCAAAGGGTGTGCTGGTTGCCTTTACATCTATCACCATTTCATCCGCATTGGTGCTTTGTTCAATGCTTTTTGTAAAGGTGGTTACCTTGAAGGCAAATGAGCTTATTCCCCTTGGTGGAATGATAATAGGCAACTCCCTTAATATCTATACCCTGGTGGTTGACAGGCTTAAGGGTGAGGTAAAAAACACCATTGACCTGATAGAAAGCCGTATTGCGCTTGGTGCCACTCTCGAGGAGGCTCTAAAACCTTCAGCAAAGGCATCTATCAGAGCTGCCTTTATACCAATTCTTAACAGTCTTCAGACTGTCGGTATAATACACATCCCAGGCATTGCAACAGGCATGCTCATTGCCGGCGTAAGTCCTTTAAAGGCTGTCTCATATCAAATGGCAATCATGTACATGTTAGTGGCAGTTGCACTTTTTACAGGCTACTTTACGGTTTTAACGAGTCTAAACAGACTGCTATCATCGGTGAGGATTGGTTAAGTGTCGGATAACACACAGCTTTTTGTTTACGGCACACTTATGTGGCCTGAAATACTAAAGGCAGTAATAGATAGAATACCAGTTATGGAAGATGCATTGCTTGAGGGTTACAGAAGATTGAAGATTAAAGATGCAGTATACCCTGCACTGATAAAAGCAGAATCACACAGTGTTCAGGGAAAACTTATACGAGGATTAAACTACAATGAGATAGTCCTGATTGACGACTATGAAGGGGATGAATACGAAAGAAAAGAGGTCTTTATAAAAACACTCAGTGGCAGAAAGGAAGCAGCCTTTGTATATGTATTTAGCGAAGATTACAGGGAGCGGCTTTTAGATGAAAACTGGAACCCCTCTGAAATATCTGAAAAACTACTCCGCAGTCTCCTTTAAAGTGCCTAAGGTCCTGCCACTGGCGGCTTCGTAATTTGAAGAAAATCCATAGATAATGTTATATTTTGTTATGTATAATTGCTTTATAATAATAGTTTTTTTATGTCTTTTGACACCTTCCGTTACAGGAGCTGAGATATACAGATATGTTGATTCTAAGGG
>WFMM01000142.1 GCA_015484595.1 Nitrospirota bacterium
AGCAGGGTAAGGGCATCTCTCATTCCTCCATCAGCTGCCTTAACTATCATATCAATTGCACCAGGGGTTATCTGAATGCCCTCCTCTTTTGCGATCCTGCCAAGGTGCTCTTTCATCTTCATAGCTGAAACCCTGCGGAAACTCAGGTGCTGACAGCGGGAAAGCACGGTAACGGGTATCTTATGGGGGGCAGTGGTTGCAAGGACGAATATCACATGCGGTGGTGGCTCCTCAAGGGTCTTAAGCAGGGCATTGAAGGCTGACTGGCTTAGCATGTGGGCCTCGTCTATTATGTAGACCTTGTATCTGCCTGTCGATGGTGCATACTTGACCTTTTCTCTAAGGTCTCTTATGTCGTCAACACTGTTGTTTGATGCACCGTCTATCTCAAGCACATCCACGCTGTGTCCACCTGCTATCTCCTTGCAGGAAGGACACCTTTCGCATGGCGTGGGTGTGGGCCCCTCAGCACAGTTAAGGGCCTTTGCAAGTATCCTGGCAGTTGAGGTCTTACCAACTCCACGGGGGCCTGAAAACAGGTAGGCATGGGCAATCCTCCCCTGTTTTATAGCGTTTGAGAGGATTGTGCTTACCGTTTCCTGACCAATAAGTTCACTGAACAGGCGGGGACGCCACTTTCTTGCAAGAACGATATAGCTCATGGTTACCTTTATCTGCTGAATGCAGCCAGGTAGCAACTTGCTGCGGCACCGGAATCAGGTGCTTACCGTTGCTTCCTTCCGGACCTGGCGGGGTTCACACCCTATCCGTGCGCAGGGCTACTACCCGACTGCATACAGCATATAAAGACTGGCGGAGAGGGAGGGATTCGAACCCTCGGTAGAGGTTTTAGCCCCTACACACGATTTCCAGTCGTGCCCCTTCGACCGCTCGGGCACCTCTCCGCTGAGTTTGAGAATAAATTATACCATAATTGCAAAGGCCATTAAAACGAGCCCTGTTTTTCGTAATCTTTAACACCCCGGAGCATCAGTGCACCAAGGATGAACAAAACAACCACCACCAGTATCCCCTTTCGCTGTGAGCCTGTGATGTCTGAGACCAGCCCAAACAGCGCAGGTCCCAACACAGAGGAACTCTTTCCGGAAAGTGCGTAGATGCCGAAGTACTCCCCCTGTCTTCCCTCTGGTATAAACCTTGAAAAAAGAGCCCTTGAGGAAGACTGCACCACTCCAAGAAAACTGCCACCAAGAAGTGCAATGCTCCAGAAGCCTGTCTTGTCACTGACGAAATAGGTCCATAAACTGAGCACGATCCAGACAGAAAGCGAAAGCATAAGCACCTGCCAGGGACCCCATCGGTCAGTGGGAGCAGAAAACAAAAAGGCACCAAGCGAGGCGGTAAGCTGAATAAGGATGTAGAGAATCACCAGTTCCCTGGTGCTGAAGCCAAGGGTTCGGGATGCAAAGAGGCTTGAAAATACAATAATCGTGTTAATGGCATCTTTGTAAAGGAAGTAGGCTATCAAAAACCTGCGGGTCTGTCTGTTACGGATTGCATCTTTAAAGGTATTCCAGAGCCCTTCAATGCCTGCCTTTCCAGCTTCCCCTATCCCCTTTGTCTGACGCTGGCTTTCAGGAAGCACGAAAAAAGCAGGAAGTGAAAATATCAAAAAGAATCCTCCCACAAAGGGCCATACATAAACCGTAAGGGAGTGGTTTATCAGGTAAATTGCAATCATGAGGGAGACTACAGAGCCGAGGTAACCAATGCCAAATCCCCAGCCCGATACCCTGCCATGAAAGTCAGGGTCGGCAATGTCTTTAAGATAGGCGTTGTAAAACACCAGGGCACCCTCGGTAGCAAAGTTTGAAACCACTACGAGTGTAAAGGCTAAAAGCAAATCCCCCCTTCCGGGAATCCCAAGAAGAGCTGTGGCAGTAACGGCTATGAGTGTGTAAAGCACAAGGAGGTTCTTTCTCTTTCCAGCATAATCCGATATGCCTCCTGTGAGTGGAGAGCTAAGGGCAACGGCTGCCATGCTTACTGAGACAGCACAACCCCACCAGAGGTCAGCCTGCGAGGGGCTGAGGGCAATGTGTTTGGAAAAATAAACAGGAAAGATCACCGCCGCTACAACGGCTGAGTAGGATGAGTTTGCAAAGTCGTAAAGACACCAGGCAAGAATCTGCAGAGGATTTCGCATATAA
>WFMM01000143.1 GCA_015484595.1 Nitrospirota bacterium
ATTTAGAATTTTAAGACTGATATGTTAAAATTAAAGAGTTTCTGAAGGTTGTAATTACAGAGATTAATGGATAACTGGTTTCTGTGTGAATTAAATAGATTATGTCAAAAAAACTGAAGATTCTCTTTATCTCACCCCCTTTTGGTGAAAAAGGGCAGATGTCAAAGGGCTTACCTATTGCCCCGCCTGTGCTTGAATACCTCGCAGGGCTTACATGGAAGGTCTGGCCAGATGCAGAGATTGAGCTTTTAGATGCAAACAAGGAGCACTTCTATCCAGAACAGGTTGATGCTGACCTTGTATGCTTTACCGTGCTCACTCCCCAGGCACCCTGGACATACAGGATGGCTGACAGGCTCCGTGAGATGGGTAAGCAGGTCGTGCTTGGTGGCATCCATGTGACGGCCCTGCCTGATGAGGCTCGAAGACATGCGGATGCAATCGTGCTTGGTGAGGCAGAACATATATGGAAGGAACTCCTTGATGATGCATCTAAAAGGAAGCTCAAACCAGTTTACAATGGCGGTTTTCCAGAGCTTAAGGACCTACCATTTCCTGTAACCAATCTCTGGAAAACACGGTATGTCTATGGATACTTTCAGACCTCAAGGGGCTGTCCGCACAGGTGCACCTTCTGTTCGGTGCACAACTTTTTTGGTGGCAAGGTTCGTATGCGTCCGATAGACGAGGTGGTAAGAGAGGTTGCCCAGAGTAAGTGGCGTCTTTTCTGGGGCATAGATGACAACATCTGGGGAGTCAACATAAAACGCTCCATAGAGCTATACAGGGAGATGTCGCTTAACATAAAACGCAAGTGGTGGTTTGGCTCAGGGGATCTGGTCACAGTTCAGCATCCCAGGGCTGACGAGCTCCTTAAGTATGCCCGCAAGGCTGGGCTTACTGCAGTGCTGGTTGGATGGGAGTCAAGCAACCTGAGAAGCCTTGAGGAATACAAGGCAGTAAACAAGCAGGGCAGGGCACGGAGAGACGCAATAAAAAAGATCCGTGACCACGGTATAGAGGTGATGCTCTTTATCATGGTTGGTGGAAGACAGGATGTGCGTGAGGACTTTGAGGGCATACTTAAGCTCTGCGATGAGCTGAAGGTGTCAGCCCATCCCGTGATGACCACCCCTTTCCCTGGCACAGAGCTTTACGAGATGTACAGGGACTATCTGATACCTGGACTCGACTGGGACAGCTACGATGGTAACCATGCGGTTTTTGAGCACCCCACGATGTCGGTTGAGGAAAGGGAAGACCTTATCATTGACCTAAGGGCAAGGCTTTTTACCATACCGAAGATCCTTACAAGGATGTTTCAGGTCTCCTGGAAGGGCTTTCCAATGAGTCACATAACATCCTGGATGATACAGTATCCCCAGGGAAGGGCTTTCAATGAATTTGCCCGTCAGCGGCTCAAGAAAAAGGCCAATATGGAACGATTACAGGTAGCAAAGTAGATGCTCTTAAGGATTGTAAGGAGTTCCTTTGTCAATCAGAAAAAGGCAATGGCAGTGATGATAGTGGCTGTAGCCGTTGGCACGGCCATTGCCTCAAGCCTGATATCCCTTTCACTTGACATCACCTCTAAGGTATCAAAGGAGTTGAGGGCCTTTGGTGCAAACATAAAGGTTGAGCCCAGGCTTCAGGGGATTGCAGAGGTTGCAGGGCAGAGGCGGTACCTTCGCTCAGAGGACCTCCTCAAGATAAAGACCATATTCTGGAGACACAACATACTTGGTTTTGTTCCCTTCCTTTATACGATTGAGCCCTCTACAGGACACACCGTAATAGGCACCTGGTACAGAAAATCCATAAAGGTGCCAGGCGAGAGAGAACCCTTTGTGACTGGTGCTTCTGAGGTGATGCCCTGGTGGCAGATAAAGGGCAGATGGCCTGAAAGTGAAAATGAGGTGCTCCTTGGAAGAGAGCTTTCTTCGAGGCTTAATCTGAGAAGGGGTGACAGGGTTGAGCTCTTTGGCAGGGACTTCAGGGTCTCTGGCATACTCTCAACAGGCTCAAAAGAGGACGATGCCTTTGTCCTTCCCCTTGAGGTGCTACAGAAACTCTCAGGACTTAACGGAAAGATAAGCGAGGTCTATGTAAGTGCCCTTACCACACCAATGGATGACTTTGCCTATAAAGACCCTGAAAAGATGTCTCCAAGGGAGTACGAAAAGTGGTACTGCACAGGCTATGTCACCTCCATCGCAAAACAGATTGAGGAGGTAATGAGGGGCTCAAGGGCAAGGCCCATCTGGCCTGTGGCCGAGACAGAGGGGAAGGTACTGAAGAGACTTGGACTTTTGATATACCTGCTTTCTGCAGTGTCTGTGATTTCTGCAGCCCTCGGTGTTTCAACCACCATGATTATGAGCCTTCTTAGAAGGACCCGTCAGGTTGCCCTCATGAAGGCAATAGGTGCTGACAGACTGAACACCGTTCTTATATTCCTTACCGAGGCACTCATAGTGGGGTTTTTAGGTGGGCTTACGGGTTATCTCCTTTCACTGCTTATAAGCAAGTACATCGGGGTTGAGGTCTTTGGAACACCCCTCAGACAGAGGGCAATACTGTTTCCCCTGAGTCTCGGGGCATCCGTGTTGATTGCAGTGCTTGGTGCGTATCTTCCCATCAGAAAGGCCCTTGCCATAAGACCTGCACTTATACTGAAGGGTGAATGAGGATGAAAAAGGGTAGCTGGCTTAATTACTTTGTGTTTAAAAACATAAAACTGAGGAAGGGACGATTCTTCATTGCCATCTCTGCGGTGATGCTTACTGTGGCGGTATTGACTGCCTTTGTGGTGCTTTCAACGGGTATAAGGGAAAAGATGAGCAGAGAGCTTCAGAGCTACGGGGCAAACATGATCGTAACTACCCTCACCGGTCTTCCGCTAAAAGAGGATGTTACAAAGAGGATTGTCTCAAACCCCCTCGTAAGGGGTTTTAAGGCTCACATCTACGGAACACTGACCATCAGAGGACAGGAGCTTGAGGTAATAGGTGTCAGGAAAAAGGATTTTAAGGGTGTGCGTCTGGAGGGTTCCTTCCCTGAGGGAGGAAATCAGGTCATCGTTGGGGTAAAGCTTGCAGAGGCGCTGGGAATAAAAAAGGGACAGAGTCTTAAGGAGGAAAAAAGAGGTGTTACCTTCAGGGTCTCTGGAATATTTGAAAGGGGCTCAAAAGCAGACACCGCCATTGTCATGGACCTTGCCACAGCAAGGGAGTTTTTCGGCATCAAGGGCTTTAGTGCTCTACTACTTAATGTTGATACCCGTTATATTTCAAGGTTCACCTCAGAGCTTAAGAGGGACTTTCCCTCTCTTAAGATTACCACCGTTAAGCAGGTTGCCCTTGCAGAGGAAAAGCTTTTAAAAAAGATAGAGCTACTTATGGTGGTGGTCTCTTTGGTGGTGGTCTTTTCTGCAGCCATAACAATGGGTAGCACCGTGGGTGCAAACATTATTGAAAGGATGGAGGAGATCGGTCTTATGAAGGCCCTTGGTGCAAGGGCGTCTGAGGTGGGGAGGTTCTTTCTTTACGAGGCAATGCTTTCAGGTATAATCGGCAGTCTGCTTGGCACTTTGGCAGGAGTTGCTATTGCTGAGGCTGTATCAAGGACTGCCTTTAACTCCTTTGTAGGAGTTGAGATATTTTGGCTGCCCCTTTTGATTTGTCTGGGAGTGGTAATTGCCGTGGCAGCCACTTTGCTTCCAGTAAGGAGGGCTACCTCAATGAGACCATCAAGTATATTAAGAGGTGAAGGATGAGCATAATAGAGGTTCAGTCCCTTAGAAAGGATTACTCCACTGCCGCAGCCTTAAGGGGGGTAGACCTTGTTATTGAAAAGGGTCAATGGGTAAGCATCATCGGGCCTTCGGGCTCTGGTAAGACCACCCTTCTTAACATAATCGGCGGGCTTGACCATCCAACAGATGGCAAGGTGTTTGTAAAGGGCACTGACATAAATGCCCTTTCAGAGGATGAGCTTTCTGTTTTCAGAAGGGAAAACATTGGGTTTGTCTTTCAGCAGTCACACCTGATACCCTACCTGGATGCCACAGAGAATGTGATGCTTGCACAGTACTTTCACAGCCTCCCTGACCGTAAGGAGGCTGAAGAGGCACTGAAGAGGGTTGGACTTGGACACCGACTCACTCATCGACCTTCCCAGCTAAGTGGTGGTGAGCAGCAGAGGGTTTGCATTGCAAGGGCACTGATCAACAATCCATCCATCCTCCTTGCTGATGAGCCAACCGGTAACCTTGACAGGACAAACACAAGGAATGTACTTGAGCTCCTCAGGAGGCTTCATCAGGAGGAGCACTTCACTGTGGTCATGGTAACCCACGACCCCTATGTAACAGAGTGGGCAGAAAGGGTGATAAAGATGGAGGATGGCAGGATAATAACCGATGAGTCTGTTTCAGGCTGAGCCATTTCTGATCGGGCTTAAGGAAGGGGCGAAACTCTCCATAGCCTTCCTCGTGGTAAGGGCCTATCTTCTTGGTTTAAAGAGGGAATGGCTTTTATGGTTTTCAAGGTTGCTGGTCGTGGTGTTACCGATTCTTTCAGGACTTTGTCTTTTTCTGCCTGTCACGCCAAAGACACAAAGCTACATAAGCCTCTCAGTGGGTTACAGCTTTGGACTTCTTTATCTTTTGTCTCTTGGGTTTTTATATTCTGAGGCAAGGGGAGAGGACCTTTTTGGTGTTCTGAGCCCCTTGATTGTAAACAGGGTAACCCTGTCTGCCTTTATGGTGATTGCAGGAGCACTCTTTGTGTTACCTGACCTTTCAGGTAGCCTTCTTTATGTAAAGACACAGGCAGAGTTGAAGGAGAGCCTTGGCCCCTTTTTAAACATGCTCGGGGCCTTCGGGGTTTCAGCTTTTTCTCTTTATTTCCTGTTAAAGAATCGCTCAGAAAGGCTTGTGTCACTCGTTGGTCTTCCTCAGTGCCTTCTTGTGCTTGCCCTGATAAAACTAATCGGTGGAGGAACCAGGGGGTTTACCGAGCTATCCCTCATCCCCTCGGTTCAGAAGGGTCTTATGAAGCTCATACACGACATAGTGCATCAGACCTTTGTAACCCTTATGGTTCCTGACCATCCAATCCTGAAGACCACTACCTGGAACTTTATAGGAATACTCTTTGGTGAAAGGGTTTCACTATGGCTATCTCTGTTTGTGCTCTTTGTTCCTCTTTTTGCCTTTGTGATGAGCTATCTTAACTCCCCTGTGGAGGTGCCTGAAGGGATTGAGTTACCAGCTCAGAGGAGAAAGTACAAAAGGCAGATAAAGAACAAAAGGCTTCTCAGGGCTGTGCCAGTGTTTCTGTTTATGGCCCTTATAGTGATTAACTGGTTTGCTCAAAGGAATGAAGAAATAACCCGTCTTTACAATCCTGAGCCAAAGCCTGTTGTGGCAGAGGACAACAAGGTGGTAATACCAATAAGCTCACCAGGGGAAGACCTCAGAGACGGTGCAGTGCATAAGTTTACCGTGGATGTAAAGGGTGAGGATATAAGGTTTTTCATAATAAAAAGGGATGATGGCTCCCTTGTGGCCTGCCTTGATGCCTGCGAGGTTTGCCCGCCAGAGGGATATGCACAGGGAGAGGGCTATCTCGTCTGCCTCTACTGCAGAACCCCCATAAACATTCAAAGCCTTGGAAAGTCAGGCGGTTGTAATCCCATACCGCTTAAGGCACTGATTACGGACAGGGATGTGCAGATAGCCCTCGGTGAGCTTTATCGAAAGTGGGAGTTTGTAAAGACAAAGCACTCAAAGAGCACGATTAAGAGATGAAGCTGGTAAAGAGAGTATATGGTTTTTTGAGTTCTTGGAGGCTTACCTTCTGGCTTGTAGCACTTTTTGTGCTTTATTATCTGACCACATCGGTCTGGATGGATGAGGCCTTTGCCAGGTTCATCCATTATCTTTCAAAAAATAACATCGTAAGGCTGCTTTATGTGCTGTTTTTAATGAATGTGACTCTAAGGGTTTTTAAATCCCTTGTGAATTTAAGAAAAAGTCCTTTAAGACTTCTTATCAGGCTTCCACTTCTGATGGGGATTGTGCTTTTTCTTTTTAGCTCCTTCATGAGTGTAAATACCAGACAGTTGCGATGGCAGCTTCTTGGTGAGGGTGACATCCTCAGATTGCCCTGGGAAAAAGAGGTCTTCAGGGTGGTAAAGATTACATCAGCCCTTAAGAAAGACCTCTTAAGGATGGATGACTCGGTGATATTCGACTACGAACCATACATCACCTTTCAGGACAGAGCGGGCAGGCTCCACAGGATAGGGGCTTTTCCACCCCGAAGACTGAGTGAAACCTACATGCATGTGCTTAACTTTGGCCTTGCCCCTGGCATTGAGTTTTCAAAGGATGGTAAGAGCCTTTTAAGAGGAGAGGTGGCACTGAGGCTTATACCCTTTGGTGTAGTTGACTCCTTTGAGCTCAGGGGATACAATTACAAGGTCTTTATGCACATAATGCCAAACAGGATTATAAGGCGAGGTAAGGAGGTGGCAAGAAACTACGATATCAGATCACCCCTTTACCAGATAGAGGTCTTAAGGGGTGATAAAACCGTGTTTGAGGGCACCTCTTCAGGGGTGGTCTCCTTTGATGGATACGAGCTCAGGCTTTACCCACCGTCTTTCTGGGTGCTGCTCGAGGCAGCCTACGACCCCTTTTACATCCCCTTTGTGGTATCCCTTGGTCTGCTTTTAGGAGGAGGGCTTATCTACCTTGCAGGTGGCCTGATTTTTTATCTTGCCAGGAGGTAGACCCTCAGAGCTTTATCCTGTGGGTCTTTCTTAACTCGGTAAGCTTTCTGTGTATGTTAAGGAGGAGTTCCTTCTTGGTTTCAAGGGGGCAGTGTTTTTCATTTTCTATCCTGTAAATCAGGTCAGAAAGACCTGAAAGCACCTCGTGGTAGAATTCGTCACTGAAGTTTCTAAGCCTCTCGTGCTGTTCAATAAGCCTGTTTATCTCGTTGATAAAAGACCTGATATAGATGTCGTCCTTTTCTCTGATCTTTAGCCTTCTTTTGTAGTCACCCTCTATGACCATTCGAAGCTCGGTCTTGAGCCGCTCAAAAGGGCCGATAAGCCTGTGGGAAAATACAGAGGTCATAACGAAGCATATAAGACCATAGCCAAACAGTATGATTGCAAAGGTAAGCAGGTTTGGCTCAAGACTGCCTGTTAGTTTTTTTGCAAAAAAGAAGAAAAGCCCGACCGAAAGGAATGACCAGAGCACCATGAGGGCAACCGAGTATCGGAGCTCTTTGGAGATGTAATATCTCTGCCTTAGTTTTTTCTGCTTCATGATTAATTATAACAGCCGGATTTTTAAAAAAGGATGATTTGAATCACAGAGTTAAATTACGAAGAGACCTAACATATCTACAGGAATGCTCAAATTGAGGCTGGCGAAGGGAAACCCCTCGCCCCCTCGAGGTGTTTGCTCACAAATAATTGTATAAATATTAATAAAAAATATTTCTAAATTCAATAGGAATAATTTAGAAAAAAATGTAAGAAAAGTCTTACAGTTATGAGATAAGATTGTTTCTGATGGCGTAATGAATAATCTCTGCGTTATTACGAAGTCCCATTTTTTCAAGAATTCTTGAGCGGTAGGTGCTCACGGTTTTAACGCTCAGGGAGAGCTGTTCTGCAATCTCGGAGATGCTCAAACCAGAGGCAATCATGCTGAATACCTGATATTCCCTGTCAGAGAGCCTTTCGTGGGGGAGTTTGTCACCACCAGAGACCAACTCCACGGCAAGTCTCTCGGCAAGGGACTCGCTTATGAACTTTCCACCTGCGAGTATCTTTTCTATTGCCCTGAAGAGCATCTCAGGGGCACTGTCTTTTGCCAGATAGCCTGATGCCCCAGCCTTTAGCACCCTGATGGCATACTGCTTTTCAGGATACATGCTAAGTATAAGCACAGGAAGTTCGGGGTGGCTGTACTTTATCTGTTTCAGGGCATCGAGTCCATTTAGCCCTGGCATGGAGATGTCAAGAATCAGGAGGTCGTAGTTGTTGGAGTTTATCTTTTTAAGTGCCTCATGCCCATCAGATGCCTCGTCAACCTCAAAGGAGTTTTCTCTTTCTGAAAGTATCTGTTTTATGCCTTCTCTGAGTATGGTGTGGTCATCAGCAATGAGAATCCTTGTTTTTTTCATAAAAACTCCTTTCTTTACAGAGACCTAAAACCTATTTGCTTAGCCTTTCGAACTGTTTTTCCTGTCTTAAAGGAACACGAATCTCTACCTCTGTCCCTCCCTGAGGATGACCGATTATCTTCATGGTGCCACCGTGATGCCTGACCCTTTCTTTTATGCCAAGGATACCCAGAGAATCAGGGCTTCTTATCTCCTCCTCTCTTATGCCTACCCCGTTGTCCTTTATGCTCAGGTAAAGCTCCTCTTCAGTGGCTTTTACTATTATATCAACCTCGGTTGCCTTTGCATGCCTTGCAACATTGGTAAGGGTCTCCTGAAGCACCCTGAACAGGGTGATGGAAAGGGGGCTTTCAAGCTCTATTGTGGAGGGTGAGATGTTAAGATAGCATCTTATCCCCGTGCGTTCCTCAAATTCGTCAACATACCATTCAATGGCAGCAGTGATACCAAGATAATCTAAAATTGAGGGTCGCAGTTCCATGGAGATTCGTTTTACCGTTGAGATGGTTTCGTTAATCAAGGAAACCGCCTTAAACAGTCGTTCCCTTAATACTGGAGATGTGTTGTTAGAGCTATTAAGGCAGGAGTTAAGGTCAATCTTTACAGCGGTAAGGAGCTGGCCAAGCTCGTCGTGTATCTCTCTTGCTATTCTGGCTCTTTCCTCTTCTCTAACATTTTGCAGATGAAGGGAGAGGTTTCTTAGTTGCTGCTCAGACCTTTGAAGCTCTTCCTGCTGCCTTAGCCTTTCGGTTATGTCACGAATAGAGACTATGCACTTGGTCCTGCCCTTAACCGAGTAAATACCAATGCTTACCTCACCAGCAAATCTTGAACCGTCCTTCCGTTTGAATAGCCTTTTGGGAATGCAAAGGATGCGGAGCTTTTCTGCCTTGAGCCTTGATATGGTCTGCTCTGTTTTGTCAGGTTCAGCGGACAGGTCAAAGACGCTTAACCCTTTAAGTTCTGATACAGTGTAGCCAAATAGCATCTCTGCTGCGTGGTTTGCATCTTCAATATGAGTGGAGGACTCATCAAAGAGAAGTATAGCATCAGAGGCGTATCTGAAAAGAAGCCTGTACTGTTCCTCACTTGCAGCAAGCCTTTCCTCCATGAGTTTTTTTTCGGTAATGTCAGTTATATTAATATAAAGGTTTCCGCTTTCGCTGTCCCTTATCACCTTCCAGTAAAGCCACTTTGTACTGCCCTGCTCTGGCCTGTAGGGTGTTATGGAATAAAGGATTCCTTCCTCTTTGAGGGAGTCAAGCACATCCTTTAAGTTAAAACCAAGGGATGAGAGGCTTTTGCCTCTTAGTGTTTTTTCGTCAAGCCCGAGGAGTTCCTTTACGGCCTGGTTAACAAGGAGTATCTTTCCCTCAGGGCTTGCAAGGCACAGTATGCTCGGGCTCAGTTTAAATATGTTTTGTATCTGCTCTTCCCGTGCAGTGAGTTTTCTTCTAAGCTCGTTCCAGTAGATACCTATAAAGGCAGGAATAGACCAGATGTGAAAGTTATGGCGGATGGGGTTAAAATATTCCTTATAAACATCCTTTAAAGAGAGATTTATAATCATCAAAAACTCATCTGCAAAGAGCATGGCCACTCCGGCAAGTAATAAAAGTGGAAGGTTCTTTTTTTCTTTTCTTGCCTTGATAAGCATAAGCAGGGCAAAGGAAAGAAAACAAGCACCGGTCACCCGGTAAGCCATGTCACCCCAGAATAGGCCAAACCTGAGTTCTGGATGAAGTGTGATAAAGCTTTTCCATGTCGGCGCGGTTATGATGTAAAGGAGAACCGAGACCCCTGTGCCAAGATAGAGATAGTAGTTCCATAACCTGTTTTGGGGCTGGAAGTGTCTGCAAAAGGCATATACCACGAGGACTGAAGAGAGCATTATAAGGGTGTGTTCAACAGGAGGGAAAAATCTATGTAGGATATCGAAATCAGCATACCCCTTTGATATAAGGAAGTTTACCGTAAACATAAAGAGCTCTCTTAAAAGACCAATAAGGGCAGCAATGGAGATAATGCGGTCGCGATCAAGACGGTACTTAAACCACTGATTTGTAGCTGTGTAAAGCAGTATTGACCAGAAAACGGAGGGTAGAAGGAATCGGACCGTCTCTTCCTGAGGAATCCCTCTTCCGCCCCCGAATGCCGCAAGGATGTCCAGTATGTGCTGAAAAAGAGATGACATACCTGAGATATATTTTATAAAAAATCCATTAATTTTTGGAAATTCCCTGAAGGAATATTCTTACAAAAAAATCAGTATTTTATTGATAGATTTAAGGTATTGGATTTTTTAATATAAAAAAACGGGCAATACTTTGATGCTAATAAAAGGTGTGGCAAGGGGGAATCTTAGTTGGAAAAGGTGATATATACTAAAGATGATAACAAGAAGGAAGAAGACGACCAAAGGGTATGCCCTTTCTTTTTAAGGCGTGACAATCACAACATCTGTGACGCCGGAATGATACCCTATGTGCCTTCCTTTTTCAAGGTAGAAAACTTCTGCAAAACCCTCAACCACAAAAACTGCGTGATTTACGGTATTGAGGCTGAGTGAGTTTAGGGGGTAGTTTTTAGTTTTGAGTGCATAGTGTTGAGTGTTTAGTAAAAAGACTCTCTCAAAACTATCAACCCCATAATCCCAAAAATACTACCAACGCAATTAACGCAATTAACTCGATAAACGCAAAGAACGCGATAAACGCAATCAACGCAATCAACGCAATTCCACTTGACTACCTGCATGTTTGGAGTTATAATTGGAATATCTCAAAGGGGAGGTTTGGAGTTCTGGTGGACTATCTGTTTTTTCAAAACCTGCCATAGAGCCAGAACATTAAAGAAATGGAAGTAAAAGAGCTATGATGACAGATAAGAAATGAAAGCCCCTGTCTACTTTTGCAGGTGCTCTAAGGAGCTGTCTATAGAGGGAAGGCAGCTTGAGGAACGACTATGTAAAAGACCTGGTGAATTAAAACCAGGCTCCATGGTATCCTGCTTTAAAGCAAATTTCAGAAACGATGGCGTTCTTACCTCGGCAACCCTTTTTATGAACCTTCACCATACAGACCTTCCACTGTCTCTGCTTGAAAGGATAGCAGAAGCCGAACTTAACAGACTGGATAGCCTTTCTGTAAAGACAACCACGGTGAAGGTGAAAAATGATGTTGCCCTGGTGGTCAATGATGTAAAAGAGGTTGATGAATTCACAGGGGTTTACGGTGGTCTGCTTGAGATTAAACCGGTTATCGTAAAAAAGCTATCCCTGCCTGATATGCCTGCAGGTGAGATTGACTCAATAAAAGGAGAGTTTGGTAATTACAGGATTTCCCTGAAGATGCCTTCAGTGATTGACTATGAAAAGTGCACCTTTTGCGGGCTCTGTATAGGAGTATGTCCTGAAGGCTGTATTGATGAGTACTTTGGTCTTGACCTTTCAGCCTGTAGTTACTGTAAAAAGTGTAAGGACATCTGTCCTCAGGGTGCAATAGAGCTTCACAGATACTCAGAGATGGAGATAGAGACATCTCAGGTCTTAATAGATGACCACCTGAGGATAAACCTTCCTGATGACATCCGTGGCATTCACAAACTGAGCAATATTAATGACCTCCTTTCAGGAATCGGTGAGTACCAGGTATCAGAACTGATAAAGCACTTTCCATCAGTCTGTCAGTACCACAGAGGGTTTAACTCAGGCTGTATGAGATGTCTTGAGGTCTGCCCCTCAGGGGCCATAAAAAAGAACGATGAAGGGCTCTACATAGACCATTTCATGTGCGAAGACTGCGGAAGCTGTGTCGCTGTCTGTCCAACAGGCGCCATGCAGTATGCAGGTTTTGATGACAGGATGTTTCTTGACTATGTTAGAGCCATTAAGCCTGCAGGCTATACACTGGTAATTGCAACTGAGGAAGAACTTAGAAGGTTTCATTTAAGAGACCCAAAAAGGAGATTTCAGGGGGTGTTGTTTCTTGAGCATCCAAATCCGGATGCCCTTGACGCTGCATTGTTACTTGCCCTCTTTGCTTCAAGGCCAGAGGGTGTATACATCGGTTTTAAAGGGACTGAGTCAGGCAGGGTGGTTACTTTTGTAAATGACCTCCTGAAAGAACTCTTCGGTACTGAGCAGTTTTTCAGAAAGTTCAGGGCTGAGGAGGAGAGGATTGAGCCTATAAAAACCCCCCTTCAGACACCACTTGAGATAAAGACTGCTCCAAGACTTGCACTTATTGCTTCGGTTATTTCTTCTTTAATGAAGCAGGCAGGTGTTAAGACTCTGAGGCTTGGTGAGGGAGAGGTCAGATTTTCAGAAATCTACTGCAACGAACAAAGGTGCTCTCTCTGTCTTGCCTGCGTCAATGTCTGTAACATAGGTGCCATGAGGGCTGTGAAAGAGGATTTCAGTCTCAGGTTCAGGGCTTCAGACTGCATAAACTGCGGCCTCTGTGTAGAGCTGTGCCCTGAAAAGGCACTCAGCGTAGAAAGGGTTCAGCAGATAGATGAGGGATTTTTTGATGAAAAGATCCTTGCCAGAGACGAGCCCCTTTATTGCAAAAGGTGTGGAAAGCTCTTTGGAAACCGAAGGGTTTTTGATGAGGTGGTGAGAAGGCTTACCGAGGCAGGGCTTTTTCAGGAGCGCGGAAGGTTTCTTCATCTCTGTGAAGACTGCAGGGTGATTGCAATGTTTGAAGAGCCTGTAGGGGAGGAGTGAGGTGGAAAAACTTACCTCAGAAGAGACCGCCCTGTCTGAGGCAAGGGCCTTTCTATACAGATTGCTGAGGTCCTTTTTCCTTGAGCAGTCTGAGCGGTTGCCCTTTGATTTCTGGAGGGCAGCGCTGAGAGAATTAAGCAATGAGCAGATAAACATCGCTTTTAACTCTGCTGTGGAGAGGCTCCTTGGATGTCTTGACGGGGATGTGGAGGAGATTGAAAAAGAGCATTATCGCATGTTCGTTGATCCCTTCAGTGATGACCTTGTTCCAATGACTGTATCAGCCTATCTTGAGGGTAGAAATTACTCTAATACCCTTGTCAAACTCAAGCAGTGTCTTCAGGAAGCAGGGCTTGAGGCAAGACCTGGCATAGGTGTGCCCGAGGACTACATCCCCTTTGTGTTTGAGGCTATGGAGCTATTGATAAAAGACGAGGAGGAGACATCAGCTTTACAGAAAGAGATATGCTCACGGTTTCTTTTTCCCGTGATTCCGCTTTTTTCAGAGAGACTGAAAACCAGAGGAAGGGTCTTTTACCCTGCTGTGGCAGAGTTCCTTGAGGCATTTTTCAGGCTTGAGGAGGATTATCTGAGGAATTATAATTGAGTATAAAGGGTTCAAGGGCTCGAGAAGACAGGGAGTAGAGGGAGTAGTAAAAAAGTCTACACCCTACACGCTACACCCTACGCCCTGTAGTTTGGGATTTGTTTAGGATTTAGGATTTAGATATTAGAAATTATAAGCAACAAGGAGGTGTCCTATGAAACGAAAGGGTATTGACAGGAGGGCCTTTTTGAAGGGGTTGG
>WFMM01000144.1 GCA_015484595.1 Nitrospirota bacterium
ACACCCCTCAAAAGGCTGCAAAAGAGCTAAGCTTCTCAGGCTTTATTGAACAGCTTGAAAAAGGGCAGATTAAGGAGGTCGAGATAAAGGACAACCAGGTATCAGGGGTGCTTAAAGACGGCACCACCTTTTACACCTATGTGGAGAAGTACCCGGATTTCATCAAGGAACTTAGACAGCAGGGTGTAAAAATAAAGGTTAAGCCACCCGAAAAAACACCCTGGTATGTCAACTTCTTTTTCTCCTGGGGTCCTATTATCTTCCTTGCCTTTATCTGGATATTCTTTATGCGACAGATGCAGATGGGTGGGAACAAGGCCCTGAGCTTTGGAAAGGCACGGGCAAAGCTGGTCTCAGAAAAGTCCAACAAGGTCACATTTAAAGATGTGGCTGGCATAGAAGAGGCAAAAACCGAGGTCCAGGAGATAATAGACTTTCTCAAGGACCCACAGAAGGTCACAAGGCTTGGTGGTAAGATACCGAAGGGAGTGCTGCTTGTTGGACCACCAGGCACTGGAAAGACCCTGCTTGCAAAGGCGATCGCAGGTGAGGCAGATGTGCCCTTTTATTCAATCTCTGGTTCAGAGTTCGTTGAGATGTTCGTTGGCGTTGGTGCATCAAGGGTAAGAGACCTCTTTGAGCAGGCAAAGAAGAATGCACCCTGTATAATATTCATCGACGAAATAGACGCAGTTGGAAGGCATCGTGGTGCCGGGCTTGGAGGAGGCCACGACGAGCGTGAACAGACCCTGAATCAGCTCCTTGTTGAGATGGATGGCTTTGAGGGAAAAGAGGGGATCATTGTTATTGCAGCTACCAACCGTCCTGATGTGCTTGACCCGGCGCTTTTGAGACCTGGCAGGTTTGACCGTCAGATAGTGGTGCCCTCACCTGATGTCAGGGGAAGGCTTGAGATACTGAAGGTTCACACAAGAAAGATACCGATTGCAGAGGATGTGGACCTTGATGTGATAGCCCGCTCAACCCCTGGTTTTTCTGGTGCTGACCTTGCAAACCTTGTAAACGAGGCGGCGCTTCTTGCTGCGAGGAAGTCAAAGGAAAAGGTCACCATGGAGGAGTTTGACGAGGCAAAGGACAAGGTGCTTATGGGCGTGGAGCGAAGAAGCATGATAATAAGTGATGCTGAAAAGAAAAACACCGCCTACCACGAGGCAGGCCACACTCTTGTGGCAAAGCTTACACCTGGCACTGACCCTATACACAAGGTAAGCATCATCCCAAGGGGAAGGGCGCTTGGCATCACGCAGCAGCTACCGATTGACGACAGATACACCTATTCAAAGGAGTATCTTGAAAAGACCCTCCGTGTGCTTCTCGGTGGAAGGGCTGCTGAGGAGATAGCCCTTAAGCACATGACAACAGGGGCAGGAAACGACCTCGAAAGGGCCACAGACCTTGCCCGTAAGATGGTCTGCGAGTGGGGAATGAGCGAAAAGCTTGGTCCCCTGACCTATGGAAAGAGGGAAGAGCACATCTTTCTTGGCCGTGAGATAGCAAAGCACAAGGACTACAGTGAAAAGACAGCTGAGGAGATAGACGCCGAGGTTAAGAGCATCGTTACTAAGGCCTATGAGGATGCAAAGAGCCTTCTGGAGGAAAACTACGACCTGCTTGAAGCACTTGCAAACAGACTGCTTGAGAAGGAAACCCTTTCAGGTGAAGAGATAGACCAGTTGATAAAAGAGTTGAGAAAGGAGCCTGAAGAGGAGGCTTGAGGTTAAACTTCCTAAACCACACCCTTTTGCTATCAAAAAAGACCCATGTAATGGGTATACTGAATGTCACTCCTGATTCATTTTCTGACGGAGGGTTGTATCTTGACAGAAAGGCCGCAGTTGAGCACGCCCTTAGAATGGTTGAAGACGGGGCTGATATAATCGACATTGGTGGAGAGTCCACAAGACCCGGAGCAGAGCCAGTGCCCCTTGACGAGGAGTTAAGAAGGACCATACCGGTTATTGAGGCAATCGCTTCAAAGGTCGATGTGCCCATCTCAATAGACACCTACAAGGCAGAGGTAGCAAAAAGGGCCATTGAGGCAGGTGCCTCGGTGGTAAACGACATAAGCGGGCTCAGGTTTGACCCTGAGATGGCCTCTGTGGTTGCTGAGACAGGTGCAGCAGTGGTGGTTATGCACATAAAGGGCACACCACGGGACATGCAGAAAAACCCTAAATATCAGGATCTCTTTGGTGAGATTATAGAGTATTTAAGGGGAAGTATGGAGATTGCAAAGAAGGCAGGTGTGCCAGAGGAGCGGATAATCATAGACCCTGGGATAGGGTTTGGAAAGAGACCGGAGCACAACCTTCAGATTATAAACAGGCTTGATAGATTCAGTGTGCTTGGAAGACCCATCCTTGTGGGACCATCAAGAAAGTCCTTTATAGGGCTGATACTTGACAACCTGCCACCTGCTGAGAGGGTAGAGGGGACAGCTGCAGCAGTTGCAATCTCTGTGTTCAGGGGTGCCTCTATCGTAAGGGTGCACGATGTGAAGGCAATGAGCAGGGTGGTAAGGGTTGCAGATGCTATAAAAAGAGAGAGTATTTAAGAAAACTCTAAGCACTAAGCACTAAATTCTAAACAACGACATAGTGCAGAGGAGCAGAAGCACAGAAGTTCAGAAGAGCAGAAGGTTTGGAAAATTGAAAAATTGGTATTTGAGGTTTGTTTAGAATTTAGGATTTTGAATTTAGAATTTGTTTATTATACACTATATACTACCCTCTGCTTCCTTAATATAAATATATTTCGAAAGGAGTTTTAATATGCTTTTACCACTTGAGTGGCTTGAGGAATTTATAAAGACCGGCATGGACAAGGACGAAATCTCTGAGGTCCTCACGATGGCAGGCCTTGAGGTGGAAGGCGAGGAGTTAACAGGTGGAGATGTGGTGCTTGAGGTAAACATCACACCCAATCGTCCTGACTGCCTTAGTGTCTATGGTGTTGCTCGAGAGCTAAAGGCTGCCACAGGCAAGGAGATAAAGACCCCGGAGACTGAACTGAAGGATTCATTCAAATCTGATTTCAGGGTTGTAATTGATTCAGCTCTCTGTAAGCGGTACGCAGGAAGAGTAATTAAGGGGCTGAAGGTCGGGCCTTCCCCTGAATGGCTCAGAAAAAGGCTTGAGCTATCTGGCATACGCTCCATTAACAATGTGGTTGATGTTACGAACTATGTCCTCCTTGAACTTGGCCATCCTTTACATGCCTTTGATTTAGATACACTGAAGGGCGGTATGATAAGGGTTGACACAGCAGGAGAGCCCCTTTCCTTTGAGACCCTTGACGGGGCAAAAAGGATTGTCCCCGAGGACGCTCTTTTAATATGGGATGCTGAGCGTCCTGTTGCCATTGCAGGCATAATGGGTGGTCTTGAAACAGAGGTCACAGAAAAGACGGTAAATGTGTTTCTTGAAAGTGCCTACTTTGAGCCTTCGTCCATCCGAAAGACATCAAGGCGTCTTGGACTTTCAACAGAGTCCTCTTACAGATTTGAAAGGGGCACTGATATAGAGGGGCTTGTTAAGGCACTTGACAGGGCTGCCTACCTGATAGAGGAGCTTGCCGGCGGAGAGGTCTCTGAAAGGATAGATGTCTACCCTGAAAGGAAGACCCCTTTAACCATAAAACTCAGATATCAGGCTGTAAAGAGGCTTCTTGGCGTTGATGTAAGCCCTGAAGAGGTTGACAGACTCCTTCAGAGTCTTGAATTTAAAAAGGTGGGGCAGGAAGAGGATGGTTCGGTCTTTGAGGTTCCCACCTTCAGGGTTGACGTATTTAACGAGACTGACCTGATAGAAGAGGTGGCAAGACACTTTGGTTACAGCCGTATCCCTTCAAGGGTTCCAAGGGTGGAGATAACCCCGGTGGTTGACAGAAGGAAAAGGGCAGAAAGAGTGGTAAAGGAGACCCTTGTGCTTTCAGGTTTTAACGAGGCAATAAACTACAGCTTCATGAACAGCCGATACCTTGATGCGCTTAAGATACCAGAGGATGACCAGAGGAGAAGGACCGTAAAACTGCTTAACCCCCTCAGGAAAGAGGACGAAGACCTGAGGACCTTTCTTCTTCCCTCTCTGTTAAGCAATCTTGTTGGCAACCTGAACCACAACATTAGGGACATAAAGCTCTTTGAGACATCGAAGGTCTTTATAAAGACCGAAGACAGACTTCCTGAAGAGCCCTTTCACCTTGGTGCCCTTTATCTTTACTATCCAGGGCAGAGGCTATGGGACCAGAAGGAAGAGCCCTTTTTCATACTGAAGGGACTCCTTGAAAAGATCTTCAGGAGACTGAACATTCATGGTGCTAAGTACAGAAAGACCACCGAGCCCTTTTTGCATCCCAACCGTTCGGCTGATGTTTACTTAAATGGCAAGAAGGCAGGCTTTCTTGGTGTGATATCCTCTGAAGTAAAGATGGCACTTGACATCCAGGAGGTTCGGGAGCCTGTGGGTGTATGTGAGATAGACCTTGGATTTCTGATTGGTCTTTACAATGACTCCCATACCTTCAGGCCAATACCTGCATTCCCCTTTGTCCAGAGGGATATATCGATGCTTCTTAACAGGGATATACCGGCAGAGGATGTGCTTGACATTATTGGCTCTCTGGGGGATGAACTTATAGAGGAGTACTGGATATTTGACCATTACGAAGGCAAAGGCATTCCAGAGGGAATGAGGGCTCTGGGTATAAGCATCCGTTACAGGGCAGCCAATCGCACCCTTACCGATGAAGAGGTGGACGAATCACACAAAAGAGTGGTTGAATATCTGATGGAAAAAACAGGAGGCAGGTTAAGGTGAGGGGAAGCCCCTCACCCTTTGGCGTGCTTTAACTGATTACTTTGTAACCTGCATTCGTGATGGCAGCCTTGATTGCATCCACAGAGGTCCTGGACTCATCAAAGACAACCTTTGCAGAGCCAACCTCAACCTCAGAGGAACTCACACCATCCACACCATCTACTGCCTTCTTAACCCGCATTACACAGTGCTGACAGCTCATACCTTCGATCCTGATTGTTACCTCAGCCATGTCTATCCTCCCTGTTTTTTATGATACCTTCTAAAAAATCACCTTCACCACATTCTCAATCAGGGAAACCTCCACAGGCAGGGTTCCGTAACAGTCACCGTCTATCTGCACAAAGGAACTACCCTGTATCAGGAAATCTCTGCCCTTCAGAAAAATCGTGTCTTTATATTTTATATGTTTACCTGTGAGAATGCCAAGTATGTACCTGAGGGTTGCCACCCTGGTAGGGCTGCCAAAAAGGACTGCCTGAAGCTCAGGGGCTTTTATGCTTGCATCCGGGCATATGCTGAAGTTTCCTGCATACTTTGAGGCATTACAGATTATTATCCCAGAGCAGCCAATCCTCTTTTGATTGTCAACGGTTACCTCTAACTGATTTAAAGGGTTCTTAATTAATACCTCAAGGCCACTTAGTATGTAGCTTAGTTTTCCAAGATACCTTTTGACCACAGGTCTTACACCACAGACCGCCTCAGCATCAAAGCCCACACCAGCCATGAGCACAAAGAGTCTTTCTCTGTTTATAAAGCCTGCATGGATCTGCCTTGGTGTGCCCTTTAAGATAAGCTCTGTAGCAGCCATGGGGTCATCAGGAATGCCTGTCTCCTTTGCAAACACATTGGTCGTTCCAGAGGGGATAAAACCCACCACGGTGTCTGAATGGGCGACACCGTTTATCACCTCGTTAAGGGTGCCGTCTCCTCCGAATGCCACGACAAGAGAAAATCCCCTGTTTGATGCCTCTCTGGCCTTCTTCAGGGCATCACCTTGAGCCTCAGTGAAAAAGACCTCAAGAAGACTGTATTTTCTTTTAAGTATTGACTCAACCTGTTTAAGGCGACCCTTTGAAAAGCTACCTGATACAGGGTTTACTATCAAGCAGGCCGATGATTTCATCTGGATTGATTATACCATGAAAGGTGGATATTTCATTAACCATAACAGGTCTGTTCCGAAGAAAATCCTCTATGGCTGTTATATCTGCATCTTCCTCCACAAAAAAGACCCTCCCCCCGCAGTCACTGCCTGAGTGCTTGATAAAAGGAACCCTTACATAGCCAAGCCCTCTGATGCTTACATATCCAGTAGTGTAAGAGGGGTTGTCAGACACGCAAAGCTCTGCCACCACACCTGGTGTGTTAATCACCTTTGTAGCAAGAACAATCGCCTCACTTACCACCCTTGTGTCAAACCCCTGAGCCTCAAGAATCTCGTAA
>WFMM01000145.1 GCA_015484595.1 Nitrospirota bacterium
CTGTCTTTTTTATTACCCTGTGTCCTCCAAACTGGGCCCTGAGTGCAGCCAGGACCTTGTCTGAAAAGGACTCTTCCTGCCTTGAACGAAACCTTTTAAAGAGGCTTATTGCCAGTATCTCCTGGGGCACATCAAGCCTTACGGCCTCTTGCAATGTCCATCGGCCTTCTCCTGAGTCCTCCACATAACCCACTATCGAGTCCAGTCGGGGGTCATCCTTGAAGGCAAGCTCAAGCAACTCAAGGAGCCACGACCTGATCACGCTTCCGTGATTCCATAGCCTTGCCAGTGCAGAGAAATCAAGCCCATCGCTGTACTCCGATGCATTCAGTAGCTCAAAGCCCTCTGCATAGGCCTGCATAAGGCCATACTCAATGCCATTGTGGACCATCTTCACATAGTGCCCTGCACCGGTTGGACCACAATACATGTAACCCTCTTCAGGTGCAAGGCTTTCAAGTACTGGTTTTACCATCTCGTAGACATTTATGTCACCGCCTACCATGAGACAGAAGCCCTCTTTAAGCCCCCAGATACCACCGCTTACTCCGATGTCCAGAAGGTGAATCCCCTTTTCAGAAAGTAAATTTGCCCTTCTGAGGTCATCCTTGTAAAATGTATTTCCACCGTCAATGATTACATCACCTTTGGAGAGTAAACCGTAGAGCTCCTCTATGTGACGGTCTATCACCTCTCCAGCAGGCAACATGAGCCAGACGATGGCAGGGCTGTCCAGGTTTTCTACAAGCTCTTTCAGGCTGAATGCACCCTGGGCACCCTCCTTTTGAATCTGTTCTGTTTTTGTAGGTGTCCTGTTGTAGGCAACCACCTGATGCCCCTTTTTAAGGAGCCTCCTTGCTATATTCATACCCATCCTGCCAAGACCAACCACACCTATCTTCATCTCTGTTTCTCCTTACTTAAGACAAATTCGTAGAATTTCCTGTATTGAAGAGGCAGGGTTTTGTTTTTAAAGGTTATTATATAAAAGTTTCTTTTTATGTTAAACCCTCTTATCTTAATCTCCTTTAACTGTCCGTTCTTCAGTTCATCCTGTATGGCAATGTCAGATATAATGGATACGCCAAGAGATGATTTAAGTGCTTCCTTGACAGCATCGGTTGAGCCAAGCACGGCTATAACATTAAGGTCCGTAGTGTTGATACCCCTTGATTCCAGAAAGCGCTCCATCGTCTTTCTGGTGCCAGAGCCTTTTTCTCTGAGAATAAATGGCAGAGTGAGAAGCTCGTCCAGGGAAATCCTGTCTTTCTTTACCCGTTCAGGGCTTGCTGCAAGCACAAGCCTGTCCTTATAAAAGGGCCTGGCATCAATCTTTTCAGAATCCATTATTGCTCCAGTAAAACCAATAAGAAGTTCGTGGTTTATCACCTTTTCAGTTACTATCTCTGAGTCAGATATATCTATCTCAAATGAGACATCGGGGTAAGACTCTCTGAACCTTGCAGCAAGAGCAGGCAGGATGTATGTTCCTGGAATGGTGCTTGCACCAAACCTTACAAGGCCCTCTATCCTTCTGGTCTCCTCAGACACATAGTCTTTTAAGGTACCGAGCTCCTCCAGTATCTCAAGCACCTTTGGATAAAGCACCTCTGCCTCCCGTGTGGGTATCACAGTTCGTCCAAGACGGTCAAAAAGCTTAAACCCGATGTCCTGCTCTAAATTCTTTATCTGCTCACTAATGGTCGGCTGACTGAGACCCAGCTCTTCTGCTGCCCTGGTAAAGCTCTTCAGGTTATAAACGGTGATAAATGTATTTAGCTGTTGAAGATTCATTTCTTCATATTTTACACAAACCTCTAAGTAACTTACAAAGAAATTTTCTTTTCAAAACATAGCTTAAAACAATGCTTGTCCTTTAATCAATTATCATAATCTATTTGACATTTCTATCGTATTTATCAAATAATTCTATAAAATAAAAATACTTAACAAGGAGGTCCTGTGATGGATAGGAGACTTGTTTCACTGCTGACGATCGTTATTGTGTTGTTTGCCACACTGTCGTACGCCAAAGAGCGTAGTGGCATTTTTACGATGAATTTCGAAATCAAAAGCGGCAAAGGTCACAACACACGACTGTGGATACCCTATCCACTTTCTGATGAGTTTCAGAGAATCAGTGATGTTGAGATTACAGGAAACTACGACCACTATGCGGTCTATCACTCTCCTGATGCAGAGGCTACCTACATATACGCTGAGTGGAAAAAGGCAAAGGACACTCCGAGGCTTACTTTCAGGTTTAAGGCTCAGGCAAAGGAAAGAAAGGTTGATGGTTTTAAGGAAGAGGGAACGGTGCCTGTTGAGGTTATGAGGTATCTTAAGTCCGAGAA
>WFMM01000146.1 GCA_015484595.1 Nitrospirota bacterium
ACATAGTATCTGTAACAGTGATAGTTGAGCTCCTTAACGAGCTCCTCTATCTCCTTTTTTATCCTATCAGGAATCTCTCCTTTCATCCCCTCTGTTTTGATTATAGGGGATTTATCTGACCCCTTTCAACAGTTAATTGTTAATTAAAGTTTTCTCCTTTATGTCCGAAAGAGGATAAAAGAGGGGCATTTAAGGAGGTCTGGATGATACCTTATCTTACGAGGAGGGTGTACCTGAGTTTTATCCTGCTTGCAGGGATACTAATAGCAGGAGAGGTCATCTCCTCTTTGACTTTATCTTCCCTTATGCTTCACGGAGAGGTAAGTACTGGTGCAATCCTTACTGTAGTACTTCCAGGACTGTTTCTGTCCATACTGCTCTGTGCCGTCTTTGGAGTTTTAATCTTAAAGAGAAAGGCTTATAAGTTAGACAGGGAGATAACAAAGATAACAGAGTCTTTTGAGATTAAAGTTCCAGAGACCTCCGAAAAGGGGGTTTTTAGTTATGTAGAGCAGTTTCTTGGAAGGATAATAAGGGATGCAGAGCAGGCAATCGGTCTGCTTTCAGGGTATATAAGAGAGCTTTACAAAGGACTTATCAGACTGAATAAATCAGTTGAGTATCTCGTTTCAGGGATGAAGCAGCAGGTAAAACAGACAGAGCAGTACACCACTGGTACGGTAATAATAGCCAATACAGCAACCGAAATGGTACAGAATCTTGAGGATGCAGAAAGGGTTACAGAAGAAACGGCCACGCTTGCTGAGGAGGGTATGAACATAGTGCAGGACACGGTTTTTAGCATGCATGAGATCTCAAACTCTGTAAAGGTGGTGGCAGAGCAGATTGAAAAGCTTGGTGAAAACAGCAGGGAAATTGGGGAGATCGTTACGGTCATAAATGAAATCGCAGAGCACACAAATCTCCTTGCCCTGAATGCAGCCATTGAGGCAGCAAGGGCAGGTGAGCACGGAAAGGGATTTGCTGTGGTGGCAGATGAGGTAAGGAAGCTTGCAGAGCGGACAGCCTCGGCAACCAAAAGGATAGTAAGCATCATCGAGGATACCCAGAAGAATGTGGGAAACTCTGTTCAGAGCATGCAGGGCTGTCTGGAGCTCGTTGGTGATGGAATAAAAAACTCTGAAAAGGCAAGGCTTTCGCTTGAAAAGATAATCGATTCTTCAAAAAGGTCAACCACCAGCGTTAGGGCGGTTTACGAGGCAACCGAGGAGCAGACAAAGGTGCTTTCCGAGATATCCATGCACATGGAAAATGTCTGTGATCTTGCAAAGATATCCGAGGAGTCACTCCTTCAGATCCAGCAGTCTTTAGAGAGAATAATAGAACAAAGCTCAAAGGTAGAAAGGCTGACCTCGGGCATCAGGATTCACGAACTGCCAAGACTGTTAACCTTAAGCCTCAATGAAAGGTTGACTGAAGAAAAGGTAAACTGCTGGGAATTCAAAAAGTGTGGAAGAGATAGAACAGGTGACTGTCCTGTTGTGGGAGAAAATGCGGGGCACATATGCTGGATGGTGGCAGGCACTATGTGTGGTGGAAAGGTCCAGGGTGCCTTTGCAGAAAAGGTTGGAAACTGCAAGGAGTGTGATTTTTATCTATACATGACAGGCAATGTAAAACCAGAGCCCACATCGCCTGTTGCCTCTTTAAAATAGCACTTTTATTCTTTAAGAAAATCAATTATAATCTTTAATATGAGATACAAAAACTTCTTTATCGCAGGTGCAACAGGCTTTGTGGGAAGACACCTCTGCCAGGCTTTAAAAGAGAAGTCCTGCAACCTGACCGTCCTTGTCCGCACTGAAGAAAAGGCTGAAAAGGCCATATCAGAGGGCTACAGACCCCATCTTGGAGACATAACAAGGAAAGAGACACTAAAGGGCGCCTTAAAGGACATTGATGTGGTGGTAAACCTGGTTGGTATCATCCGCGAGACATCGGGTTTAACCTTCCACAAAGCCCATGTTGAGGGCACATACAACCTTATTGAGCTGGCAAAAAACGAAGGGGTTAGTCTCTTTTTCTATCAATCAGCCCTTGGTGCAGACCTAAAGTCACCCTTTAAGTATTCCCGTACGAAGGCAGAGGCAGAAGAGCTTGTCAGGGCATCGGGCATACCCTACATTATCTTTCGTCCCTCTTTAATAATCGGAAAAGGCGATGGATTCACTAAAAACATCCTTGAGCTTATCAACAGGTTTCCCCTGATACCTGTGCCTGGAAAAGGAGATGCAAGATTTCAGCCCCTTTCAGTGGATGACTGGGTAAGATGCTTTATAAGGGCAATGGAAGAGGAAGGCCTTGTTGGCAAGACCCTGGAGTTCGGAGGCCCTGAGCACCTTACATACAACGAAATCCTGGAGATCCTTATGGATGCACTTGGGAAGAGAAAGCCTATTGTTCATGTCCCCAAGTCATTGGTCAAGGCAGGTCTTCCCCTTGGCAGGATAGCCTCCCTTGTGGGTATAAGTGTTCCTTCCATAAGTTCTGAGCAGATTGAGCTCCTTCAGGTTGACAATATCACCAGAACGGACAGCATTGAAAAACAGTTTGGCTTTAAACCAATGAGCTACAAAGAAGCCATCAAAAGGGCTTTGCGTTGATTGCGTTGTTAGGGGTGTAGTTAGTGTTGAGTTGAGGTTTTTTTACTAAACACTCAACACTAAAAACTCAAAACTCAAAACTAAAAACTACCTCCTACACGCTACCCCCTACACCCTGTCTTTTAGATACTCTGTGCTCTCTGTGGTTAAATTTATCCTGAAGATTAAAACCTGACGGTGTTCAGGTGGCAGATTGCTACTGCAAGGGCATCGGCACTATCGCTTTGCAGGTTGTGATTTTTGATGGTGAGTATGTTTTTTACCATCTTCTGGACCTGTGATTTTTCAGCCCTTCCATAGCCAACCACAGACTTTTTTACCTCGTTTGGTGAGTACTCCATTATCTGTATACCCCTTTGAGCAAGTGCAAGAAGCACCACCCCCCTTGCATGGCCAAGACCAAGGGCTCCGTTTATGCTCTTTGCAAAAAATACCTTTTCAATGGCTGCCTCTGATGGGGAAAACTCCTCAAGGAGCTCTGAGAGACTCTTATAAAGAAGCCTTAACCTCTCTGAAAGGGCCCTGTTTCTTGGAAGCCTGATAATGCCTGCATCAATAAAACGGAGGTTCTTTTTCTCATCTCTTTCCACTATTCCATAACCACAGCAGATACTGCCCGGGTCAATGCCGATAACCCTGGTGGTGTTCATTTTGCAGCAAGCTCAAAGAGTATCTTTTCAACTAACTCACAGATGATGTGTCCAAGGGTGATGTGCACTTCCTGTATGCGGGGGGTGTCAGTAGAGGGAACCACAAAGGCATACTTTGCCTTTGCAGCCATCCTTTTTCCCTTACCACCAGTAAAGGCAATCACCGTAAGCCCCTTCTTCCGTGCAGCATCCATTGCCTTAAGCACATTCTTTGACCCACCGCTTGTGCTGATGGCAATTGCAATGTCACCCTCAGTGGCAAGGCTTCGTAGCTGACGAACGAAGACCTCAGAGTAATCGTAATCGTTTGCAATGGAGGTAATAACCGCCATGTCAGTGTTAAGGGCAATTGCAGGAAGCCCTGGTCTTTCTCTTTTGAAACGATTAACGAACTCTGCTGCTATGTGGGATGCATCGGTTGCAGAGCCGCCGTTTCCAAAAAGCAGAAGCTTCCCCCCTTCGTTGAAGGTGTCAGCAATAAGCCTTGACACCTCGATTATGCTTTCAGAGTTTTCCGAAAAAAAGGCCTCCTTCAGTGCAATCGAGTCCTTTACTGCCCTGTCAATGAGTTCTTTCATGGTGTACACCTGCCTTTATATCCTTAAGTGTTGGAGGGCCCTTTTTGCCACAGCCAAAAAGTGCAAATACCGTAAGCATTGCTATGATTAGCGAAGCAGCTAAAAGTCTCATCCTTTAAGCCTCTCCTTCCAAAGAGATATCTGTCTTTTTACCTCATCAGGTGATGTGGAGCCCACGGAAACCCTCCTTTTAAGGGCATCGGATAGACTAAAAATCCCGAGGATGTCCTCTTCTATGGAGTCTGAGAACTCTCTTAACTCCTCAAGGCTAAGCTCCTGTAGTTCTTTGTTTTTGTCAATGGCGTATCTCACTATCTTTCCTGTAATCTCGTGGGCCTGTCTGAAGGGAACGCCCTTTCTGACGAGATACTCTGCAAGGTCTGTGGCAAGGCTGTAGCCACCTGAGGCAGCCTGGAGGGTCCTTTTAGTGTTAAACCTTGTCTTTGGTAACATCTCCGTAAGGACCTGAAGCACCGACTTAACCGTGTCAACTGCATCAAACAGAGGGGGTTTGTCCTCCTGCATGTCACGATTGTACGAAAGGGGGAGTGCCTTCATAAGGGTAAGTAGATTTATTAATGCACCGTAAACACGACCTGTCTTTCCCCTTATCAGCTCTGCCACATCAGGGTTTTTCTTCTGGGGCATAATACTTGAGCCCGTGCAGAATGAATCAGGAAGCTCTATAAAACCAAACTCCTCAGTTGACCAGAGGATCAATTCCTCAGCAAGGCGGCTTAGATGCATCATAAGTAATGACGAACAGGACAGAAACTCTATCTCGAAGTCCCTGTCTGCCACGGCATCCATGCTGTTAATGGAGATGCGGCTAAAGCCAAGCAATTTTGCCACATACTGTCTGTCCACTGGCAGTGTGGTACCTGAGAGGGCACAGGCCCCAAGGGGCAGGGAGTCGGTCCTTTTAAGGCAGTCCTGAAAACGCTCCCTATCGCGCTCAAGCATCTCCACATAGGCAAGCATGTGCTGGCCTATGGTTACTGGCTGTGCCCTTTGGAGATGCGTATAACCAGGCATCGGTGAGCCTGCATACCTGTTGGCAAGCCTGAGAAAGACCCTCTGGAGTTTTTTTATCAAAGCTATTATCTGGCCGAGCTGGTCCTTAAGATAAAGCCTAATATCCAGTGCCACCTGGTCGTTTCTTGAGCGGGCAGTGTGGAGCTTTCCACCCACAGGGCCAATACGCCTGATGAGCTCTGCCTCTATGTTCATGTGGACATCTTCGTGCTCTACCCTCCAGTTAAACCTGCCGGCCTCGATGTCCCTTGCAATCCCTTTAAGACCCTCTATGATTGCCTTTGCTTCCTTATGGGAGATTATCTTCTTTCTGGCAAGCATGCGGGCATGGGCAATACTACCCTTTATGTCGTAAGGCCAGAGCCTGTGGTCAAAGGAGATGGACTCTGTAAACTCTTCCACCACCTGTGCGGTCTTTTCTTTAAACCTTCCGGACCAGGCCTTTTTCATCCTTAAGAGTCTCCTTTCTCAGGGTCTATTAATTGTAAAGATATCTCTGAAGTATTGTAAAGTGAAACTTATAATTTTTGTTGACAGTTTTAACAAAATAGGTTATTTTATTAGGTAGTTATCTGGACTTTTTTATAAAACACTTTAAACAAAGGAGTGGAGCCATGAAGAGATGGATTATTTTTCTTGGTATTGCCTTTATCTTTTTAGCACATACTGCATTTTCTGCAGATGTGGTTAAGTATACCGTAAAAAAGGGTGACACCCTGTGGGATATCTCAGGAATCAAACTTACCGACCCCTTTTTATGGCCCAAGATCTGGAAGGAAAACCCCCAGATAAAAAATCCCGACCTCATATACCCTGGACAGGTAATAAAGATACCTTCGGACTTGCTTCAAAAGCAGGTAGTGTTGCCTGAAAAGAAAAAACCCGCCCCTGTGCTTGCAAAGAAAGAGATACCCGTATCAGAACCTGTAAAACCCCAGAGAAGGCTCCTTTCACCTGACATCATTTTAAGTGCTGGTTACATAGAAGACCAGATAACCAGGGTTGGTAGCATAATATCCACTCCATCAGGTATGACGATGGTAGGTAAAGGCGATGATGTCTATATCTCTGTAAATGGCCCTGTATCCAAAGGGCAGAAGTTTTATACCTTTAAGTCCTACGGTGTTGTGAACCATCCCATAACAGGAAAACCCCTTGGTGAGCTGATTGAGATAACAGGTGTGATAGAGGTAACAGGAAAAGAGGGGTCCTACACAAGGGCAAGGGTTTTAAAGTCCTTTTCAGAAATTCAGGTAGGCTCCTATCTGGACAATTACTACGATGTAACGCCTCTTGACATAACAAAGGAGCGAAAAGGAAAGGCCCACGGTGTGATAGTTGCAGGAAAGGACCTGAGATACCTGACAGGAAGGCTCGATGTGGTTTATCTTGACAGAGGGGTGAGGGATGGTCTTTTGCCTGGAGATGTGCTGACGGTTCTTTCTTCTGATGACCCCAGAAGACCTATCGGTAAGATACGGGTTATAAGTGCAAGAAACACCACCTCAGTTGCAGAGGTAATAGAAAGCACGCAGGAGATCGTAAAGGGAGACAGTTTTTGATTTTAGATTTGAGATTTCAGATTTTGGATTTTGGACTTTAGATTTTGGATGCAGGGTGAGGGAGCCTGTTTTATTGTGCTTTCGTTGCTTCTCTGACCGCATCTCATCGGAGGTGTAATCTGGAAAACACTGGATTTTTTCCTGATTTATATATTCTCTGAGAACTCTGTGTCCTCTGTGGTTTTTTAAGCAAGATTCAGGTTCAGTCAAGCTCGTTGATAAAGAAGTTTTCAGCCCTTTCCCTGCCAATTGTGGTTTTTGGGCCATGCCCTGGAAGCACCACGGTCTCATCAGGAAGTGACATCAACCGTTTAAAGGACTCCTTGAGTTTTGGCAGGCTTCCACCGTGAAAATCGGTCCTTCCCACAGAGCCTGCAAAAAGGGTATCTCCTGTTATAACCG
>WFMM01000147.1 GCA_015484595.1 Nitrospirota bacterium
GCCTCATCCTTTGTCTGAAATAGCCTCTCCTCAATACCGTCTTCATGAAAGACCTCAAGCACATATCTGCCAAGGTCTTTTTTTAACTGCTCAGGGGAGGCATCAGCAATAATCCTGCCTTCGTTTATTATCATCACCCTTTCACAGAGTCTTTCTGCCTCCTCGATGTAATGGGTGGTAAGCAATATGGACATCTTCTTTAGTTGATTTATCTTTACTATCAGGTCCCACAGTGAACGCCTTATCTGAGGGTCAAGCCCCACGGTTGGCTCATCAAGAAAGAGTATCTTTGGTTCGTGAAGAAGTGCCCTTACGATGACAAGCCTTCGTTTCATACCACCTGAGAAGGTCTTTACCTGACGGTTACGGTATTCAGTAAGGCCTGCAAACTCGAGGGCCTCTTCTATCTTTTTCTTTCTTTCGGTTTTAGGAATACCGTGCAGGATACAGTGAAGGGTAAGGTTTTCGTAGGCCGTAAGGTCACGGTCAAGATTAGAGTACTGATGAACCACACCTATGTAGCCCTTTATCTCCCTCTGGTTTTCAAGAAAATCCTTTCCATAATACTTAATGGCTCCCTCTGTTGGTCTGTAAAGACCGGTAAGCATCCTTATGGTTGTGGTCTTTCCAGCACCATTTGGTCCAAGAAGCCCCACGAATTCACCCTCTCGAAGGGTAAAGTCAATCCCTGCCACGGCAGTCTTTTTACCAAACCGCCTGGTTAGTCCTTTAACTTCAAGTAATTCCTTCATCATACCATTACCGCAAGCAATGAAAGTATCACCGTGCCAGCAAGCAACAATACAACATCAATTCTACGATATCTCAAGATCAAAAGTCCTGTAACCGTAGAGACCACTAAAATCACAGAAAACAGATCACTGAAATATACCCATAGCCTGCCCGTCTTTGCTGCCTTGTGAAGCACATTGTTAAATCTATTAAGTGGCTCCACAAAGACCTTCTCCTTTCTTAATATCTCCCCCTTACCTGGCCTTATTATGTATCGGACAAGGCCATGGGAGCCATAGAGAAATTCAATAGTGTCAGAGCCCTTTATCTTTATAACCGTTGGGTCATCTTTTCTATTTATAAGGGCCTTGTACTGCTCAACAAACTCTCTGATCCTTTTTGTATCTGATGGTGGGACATAGGTCTTTTCAATTTTTAACCTGTAGAAGTAACTGAAGGCCCTGCGGTGATTAAGCAGGATGCCCGTGAGGGCATAAAACAGCACAAAGGCGGCAACAAGTAGCCCTCCCCATCTATGAATAGTTCTAAGGAGTCTCTTTGTTTCCATCTTCTTTACCAACGCCTCTTGTTCATCGGAGAAGGCCTAAAATGGCCCTCTCCGAAAATTGAAATAAAAGACAAAACCATTTTATCTCTCAAACTCCTTTAACTTTCTTAAAATACTCTTTACAAAGATCCTGTCAATCTCAGGATAAAAGCCAAGCCCTTTGTAGTAGACCTTTCCCTTATAGTTAACCTCTGGAGCCTCAACCTCAAAGCCTGCCCTTTTCATCTCAAGTGCCCATGAGAGTTCTCCGTCTCTGCCAGGTTCCTGTCCCATGATGTCATGCATGATGTGGTCGCCTGCAACAAACATAAAGGGCACAAATCTGATCTTTTTGGGGTTGCACTGACGGGCCTCGTTTAAGACCTCGGTTCTCGACGGCACTCCCTCAACTGTTCCCAGAAAGGCATTAGGATAATAGGTCTTCAAAAGCCTTTCAAGCCCAAGATAGGTTATGTTAGAGCCCACATGGGTCTCACCAGTGCCATGTCCGACGATTATATTACATCCTTTATTAGAAGGAATAAGAGAACCTTTTAATAATTCCACAACCTCCTCAAGTGATTCCCAGTGTGCAAGCAGAGGGGCTCCAACCTTTATTTGAAGGCCATAATCCTGAAAAGCTGCACGCAAACCATTAATCATCCTTAAGAGACTCTCATACTCTATCCCGGGAAAAATGTGTAAAGGCTGAACCACTATCTTACGGTATCCTTCGTCCTCAAGGTCTGATATCACCTGGGCAAGGCTGCGAAATCGCCTGTTAATACCGGCCTTACGGAACTTTTTGTTTGCCCTCTCCCTGACGATCTCTGATGTAAATGCCCACTCAACCCGCAGTTTTTTGTACTTATCAGGAAGTTCTTTTCTCAGTTGTTCCTCAAAGAAATCAAAGGTAACCATTGCCTTTGTGGTTGTGCCAAAAGCGGCAAGCACTATGGCTGGCTCCTTCTTTAAGGTTCTTGTCTTCATCATTGCAGAGGATGGCTTTAAAAAAGTTAACAGCATTACACATACTACAAACACCTTTGTAAAACCTTTATTCATTTTATACTTACCTCCTTTTTATAAATTAATTGCTTCCATATTAACCAATCTGCCCTAAAAGTCCACCCCAAGCCTGAGGTAGACCTCATCGTTACTGTCATTCATGTCTGTGTGAACCCTGAGTTCTGTGTGTCTGTACTCACCTGCCAAAAAGGCATTAAACCCTGTCTCAGCATCGTTGTAAAAACTGTACCTTGCCCCTGCACTGTAACGGTCTTTTACGGTCCAAACTCCAAGGTCATCACTCATTCCATCGTCATCAAAGTGTTCATATCTGAGGGCAATCTCAAGAGGTTCACTCACAAGGTGTGCCCTCCGGGCTGCAAAAAGACCTCCCCCTATCGTCTTACGCTCCCTTACCACAAACTCATAGGCCAGGGTGGCTGAAAACACACCCTCTTTGTACTCCTTGCCAATACCATCGTATAGTTCACGGTTGAGTGCCTTCATGTATTCAGCATCAAACCTTAAGCCTTCAACAAAGGGTGGTACAAGACTTATACCTCCGTTTATGGTCTCATTCCTTGAGCCCCTGCCAGGCTCTGAAAGGTATCCTCCAAACAGGGTGAGATACTCAAAAGGCTCTACTGTAGCTGAAACTATGTATGAACCAACATCATCTGTCGCCTCCCCTGCCCTCCGCAGGGTGTCTTCAAAAAGCCCTGACTCAAAGAGGTGCTCCATCTGTTCTTCTCCTTTATAAACCGTCACCGAAAGGTCAAGCCCCATAGGGCCTGTGTAGCCTGCTGTGATACCTACCCTTTTCGTCTCATAGGCATCCTGTGTCATGGGGTCTGTTATGAGGTGGTTTTCGAATACCCCAAAGGGCTGGGTCCTTTTTCCCAAAACGAGATAAAGCGGAAAGTCCTCGTCCTGAAGTGTCAGGGTTGCCTCATCCACTGTAATCCGTTCATCACCCTCATTGAGGTCGTCACCGATCCACTCGGAGTTAAGAACAGTTGTGGCAGTAATCCAGTCTGTAAGGTTAGCCTCGATACCGAGCTCTAATTTTCTGAGATAAAGATCCGATGTAGAGTCTGTATCAGGGTCGGTTATGTCACGGTTTTTCATCCAGCGGTACTCACCGTAAAGGGAGCCTGAAAGGGAAATCCTTTTAGAAAATTCTTCTTTTGCATTTTCCTGTTCAGCAGGTTCTTTTTTCTCTGTCTTAGCCTCTTTAATTTTTTCTTTTGAGAGTTCTTCTTTTACCTCCTGATATTCCTTTTCGGTAATTATACCCTTTTTAAGGAGAATCTTAAGTATCAGATCTGCCTCCGATGCATGGAGGACAGTACAATAAAATAAGGTCATAAAAAGGGTAAGAAAAATTACTACTGAAAACTTCAGTCTTTTCACTAAGTCCTCCTTTCAGTAATCTGTCTGGTAGTTGAAGGCCCAAATAAATTAGACCACTGATTTGATAAGACGAATTCACGGAAAGACAAAATTGGCTGGAAAAAGTGACAGGAAAACCATGGGCTCACCTCCCTCGAGGTATTCCAGACGGATGGGTCTTCCGGCTCAGGGCAATGCTCAGTGTTGAGTTTTGAGTTATGAATGTTGAGTTATGGTGTTAATCTTTTACTAAACACTCAACACTTGTCACTCAACACTGACTTCCTACTCACCCGCCTTCCCACCGAGCATACAGATTAATCTGTGTGCTCGGCAGTGGCTTTTGCTAAAGAGCGGAGCCCACTCCTGACTCTTGACTCCTGACTCCTGACTCTTTAGCCGGGCTTTCGTTCCCTTCACGGCTGCGGGGCAGCGGGGGAATCACCGCCTTCGGAGTCATCAGGCATCAGTCAGAAGTCAGGAGAATTCTGGAAGACTCAATTCTACTTCTGACTCTTGACTCCTGACTTTCGACTCCCTGTGGGGTTACACCCCTCTTCCACGCATCCGCCTGTGCCTGAACTGAGGAAAATCCTCCTTCAGACAGTTCTATTTAATCAGATAAAGGTTACCATTGTCAATGACAGAGATTAATCCCTGCAGCAAGGCCAGGAGTGTCTAAAAAATTTGACAACCCAGACCATGATTTATTAAAATTAACATTCCAGAAGTGTTATTATGACCATTGGTCAGAGGAACCTATTATTCGGGAGGTGAGTAGTTGGTTAAGATACGGTTAACAAGGATGGGTGCTCGTCATAAGCCTTTCTACAGGATTGTGGTAGCTGATTCAAGGGCAAGAAGAGATGGTCCATTTATTGAGATTGTTGGATATTATGACCCCAAAAAGGAGCCATCTGAGATAAAGATCGATGAAGAAAGGGTAAAATACTGGATAAACTGTGGAGCACAACCAACGGATTCAGTTAAAAGGCTATTACAGAGGGCTGGCCTGTAGGCAGCCGAAATAACCTAATGGAGGTGGACAGTTATGAAAGAATTGGTGGAGACGATGGCTAAGGCTCTGGTTGACAGACCAGAAGAGGTGAATGTGAAAGAGGTTGACGGTGAAAGGACCACTGTATTTGAGCTGAGAGTTGCTCCAAGTGACCTCGGAAAGGTTATCGGTAAGCAGGGTAAAACAGCAAGGGCAATGCGTACAATACTGTCTGCTGCAGGCACGAAGGTCGGTAAACGCTGCGTCCTTGAAATCCTGGAATAATACCTTTAAGACTATAAAGGCCCGGGAATTTTAGATGAAAAAGTCTATGTTCCCGGGCTTTTTATTTTTGGTAAAAATGGTAGTGGTTGGAAAGATACTTGGAAGCAGAGGAGTGAAAGGAGAGGCAAAGGTTTTACCCCTTACCTATAGCACCAGGCGGTTTGATGAACTGACCGAGGTGTATGTTTCAGAGGGTGAGGGGTACAGGAGGCTAATCATAGACAACTCCAGGGTCTCTGGCAGATATGTGATCATAAAGTTCCGTGAGCTTTCAACTCCAGAGGATGTAAAAAAACTTAAGGGAAAGGAGCTCTTAATCAAAGAGGAACAATCCCCCCCGCTTCCCGAAGGGGTTTACTACCATTACCAGATAATGGGCCTTGAGGTTTTCACAGAGCAGGGTGAGTTAATCGGCAGGGTTACCAACATAATAGAGACAGGCAGCAACGATGTATATGTGGTTACAGGCGAGCGTGAGGTGCTCATTCCTGCCATAGATGAAGTGGTCAAAGAAATAGACCTTGAAAACAAAAGGATGATTATCCACCTGATAGAAGGGCTTATGGATTAGCCATGCGTTTTGATGTGCTAACCATCTTTCCTGAGGTGATTGAATCATACATCTCTGTGAGTATCCTTAAGAGGGCTATACAAAAGGGTATTATCGATGTAAGGGTTCACAATATCAGGGACTACACAACCGATAAACACCGGCAGGTTGACGACTACCCCTATGGTGGTGGAGCAGGGATGGTTTTCAAGCCCGAGCCCCTTTTTAATGCTATTGAGTCCCTCTCCAGGGATGGAATTAAAAGGCACAGGATTCTTACCTCCCCTGGTGGAAGGGTATTTACGCAGGATGTGGCAAGCGAGTTTGCCCGTGAGCATGGAGCAATTATGATAGTTTGCGGCCGGTACGAGGGTGTGGACGAGAGGGTAAAGGTGCTGATAGACGAGGAGATATCCATAGGCGATTATGTGTTGACTGGCGGAGAACTTGCCTCTTTGGTTATAATAGATGCTGTTTGTCGTCTACTGCCGGGTGTGTTAGGTGACGAGACCTCATCAGAGGAGGAATCATTTAGCACTGGTTTACTTGAATATCCCCAGTACACGAGGCCGGCAGAGTACAGGGGAATGCGGGTGCCTGAGGTGCTTCTTTCTGGAAATCATCAGATGATAAGGAGATGGCGGAGAAAGGAGGCACTCAGGAAAACCCTTAAACAAAGACCTGATCTTCTTGAAAAGGCAGCATTAACCGATGAAGATAAAATACTTTTACAGGAGATTAAGGAGGAAGAGAGATGGATGCAATAAGGGCAGTCGAGGAACAATACAAAAGAGAGGTGCCTGAGTTTAATATCGGTGACACAGTCAGGGTGCATGTAAGGGTAGTTGAGGGAGACAAGGAAAGGATACAGCCCTTCGAGGGAGTGGTGATTGCAAGGAAGGGAAGCGGAATCAAGGAGACCTTTATGGTCAGGAAGGTTTCCTATGGCATCGGGGTGGAGAGGATCTTTCCTGTGCACTCTCCCGTGATTGAGAAGTTAGAGGTCATAAGGCACGGTGATGTAAGAAGGGCAAAGCTATACTACCTGAGACACAAAAAGGGTAAGGCTGCAAAGGTCAAGGAAAAAGACATGTTTCAGAAGAAGCAGTGATGCATGTCTGAGGATTTATTTGCCTTTGACGAAGAGTTAAGAAAGAAGGAAGGCAGGGTGCTTGCCGGTCTTGACGAGGCCGGCAGGGGCCCGCTGGCCGGCCCTGTGGTGGCAGCTGCAGTTGTTTTTCCTGAGGGTGCATACATTTCGGGTTTAAAGGACTCAAAAAAACTCACCTCCCGGAAACGAGAAGCCCTTTATTCTGAAATCCTTGATATGGCTTTATCTGTTGGCATCGGAGTGGTCAGCACCGAGGAGATAGACCGTCTTAATATCTATCAGGCAACCAAAGAGGCCATGTTAAGGGCAATAAGTGACCTCAGCGTGGTGCCTGATGTAATCGTGGTCGATGCCATGAGGCTTCCTGTGCAATTAAAGCAGTTTGTCTTTACAAAGGCTGAGGACCGAAGTGCCTCTGTGGCTGCTTCATCGGTGATAGCAAAGGTTACCAGAGACAGGATTATGATGGAGTATCACAGACAGTACCCTGAATATGGTTTTGACCGTCACAAAGGGTATGCCACAAAGGAGCACCTGAATGTCCTGAGGCAACTGGGGCCAAGCCCAATACACAGGCGCTCCTTCTCACCTGTATCGGAACTTAAACTCCCCTTTTAGTGCCTTCCAATAAAGTCCCTTGGTTTTCCAGCACCCTTTGGTGGTCCAACAAGGCCGTCATCTTCAAGCATCTGCATTATGCGGGCAGCCCTGTTGTAACCAATCTTGAATCTCCTCTGAATGGACGATATGGAGACCTCACCCACGCCCTCGGCATACTCTATCACCTTCTGATAAAGCTCGTCCCTTTCATCTGAAACCGTGCCCGATGCCTCTCTGGGCTCAAGCTCAATGGATTCAAATAAAGAATAATCAGGCCCACCCTGGATTTTTATAAACTCTGTAACCCTCCTTATCTCCTCCTCAGAGACATAGGCACCGTGTAGCCTCGTAAGCCTTGCCCCTGGTCTCATTAAAAGCATGTCACCCTTTCCGATTAACTGCTCTGCACCCTGCTGGTCGAGTATGGTGCGGGAGTCAACCTTTGAGGACACCTGAAAGGCTATACGGGTGGGGAAGTTTGCCTTTATTATCCCGGTAATCACATCCACCGAGGGCCTTTGAGTTGCAAGTATCAGGTGAATTCCTGATGCCCTGGCCATCTGGGCAAGCCTGACAATGGAGTCCTCCACCTCCTTTGATGCAGTAAACATAAGGTCTGCAAGCTCGTCTATGATTATCACGATGTAGGGAAGTCTGTCTTCCTCAGGCACTCCCCTGTTGAAGTTGACTATGTTTCTTGCACCCTGCTCTGCTATCAGTCTGTAACGGTTTTCCATCTCTATCACCATCTTTTTCAGTGCAAGGGTGGCATCTCTGGGGTTTGTAATTACAGGTGCGATCAGGTGTGGAATGCCATCGTAACGGGAAAGCTCAAGCAGTTTCGGGTCTATCATGAGGAGCTTGACCTCGTCTGGCCTTACCTTGTACAGAAGGCTCATCACCATTGAGTTTATAAGCACACTTTTACCGGAGCCCGTGGTGCCTGCAACCAGCAGATGGGGCATAAGGGTCAGGTCACCAACAATAGGACGGCCATAGATGTCCTTTCCAAGGGCAAGGGTAAGAGGAGAGCGGCTCTTCTGGAATATGTCAGAGGAGATTATCTCCTTTAGACCAACCACACCCCTGTGCTTGTTTGGAACCTCAATCCCAAGAGGGGTCTTCCCTGGTATTGGTGAAATCCTTACACTGAGCCCACCAAGTGCCCTGCCAAGGTCATCGGCAAGGGATACGATCTTGCTGATCTTTATTCCAGGAGATGGTTCAAACTCGTACATGGTAACCACCGGGCCCGGGTGAACCTGGGTTACCTTACCGGTTATGTTAAAGTCAGAGAGCTTTTCCTCAAGCAGGGTGGCCCTTTCAATGAGTTCCTCCCTGGTGGGTCTTTTCATCTCTTCATAACTGTTAAGCAGTTTCAGAGAGGGTATCTGGTACCTCTGGCTTTTTGGTGGAGCAGGCTGTACCGAACCCCCCTTTGTGGATGGTGCTATCTCTTCGTGTGCATGGGGCTCCTCTACATGAGGAGGTGTCTCTACCACACTTATGTCTCTTTCCTTTGGTTTTGATATATCCTTCAGTCTGCTTTTAAGCATTTCATTGAATGCCTCATAGGTGGTCATCGGGCTCATTATGATGAGGGCTGTAAAAAAGAATGAAAGTGTAAAGATGTAGGCCCCGGGTAGCGAAAAGAGCATCTTCATCACCGAGGCTATCTCCTTGCCCCAGAGCCCTCCAGGGTTATATGCGGTTTTTATGTGAAAGGTGTCTGCAATGAGTGAAGATAACACTGGAACAACCAGAATCAGTATTAAAAGCCCCAGGAGGTTTTCCTTTCTTCTTTGCCTGCCAAGCAGTCTTTTTATCCCATAAATAAGGAGTACCAGAGGGATGATGTAGGAGACTATACCAAGAAGGGTTATAAGCAGGTCAGAAAGATAGGAGCCCACGATACCACCGTAGTTTTTTACTGGTCCATCGGTAAAGGTAAAAAAGGAGGGGTCCCACCTGGAATAACTGAAAAGACTGAGTGCAACATATACACCAGTGAGTGAGAAGAATACCCCGGCAATCTCTTCCTTTATCCTTTTTATGCGCTGAGCCATAGGAACAACAATATTATAACAGCTAAGGCAAACCTGTAGTAAACAAATCCCTTAAGGCTGAATCTCCTGAAAAACCACAGAAGCCCCCATATTACCAAAAAACCAGTGGCAAAGGCTGACAAAAAGCCTGACAGAAACAGCTTTGCGTTGTAGGTGGCAGGGTTTTTAAGGAGCTTTACTGCCTCAAGAACCAGGGCACCACCTATCACCGGGGTTGACATAAGAAAGGAAAACCTTGCTGCCTCCACCCTCTGAAATCCCCTGAAGAGCCCCCCGGATATGGTGATGCCTGAGCGAGACACTCCGGGGATGAGTGCAATTGCCTGAAAGAAACCAATAAAAAGGGCATCAAAGAGGGAGAGCCTTTCCAGGTCTCTCTGCCCTCTGTAACCTTCGGCAATCAGCATTACCACTCCAAATAGCACAAGTGAAATGGCTATTATAAGTGGTGACCTCAAGGTGGTTGATACATAGTCCTCAAGGGATACACCTGCCAGACCTGCAGGCACAGTGGCGATGGCAAGATAAAAAAGCAGTCTGAACTTGCCTGTGAAAAGCTCTATCCAGTCCTTCCAGAAATAGATTAACAGTGCAAGCAGGGTTCCACCGTGAAGGGCGATATCAAACTCCAGGGTATTTACAGCGCCCTTCCAGCCAAAAAGCTCGGGCACAAGCACAAGATGAGCCGTGCTGCTTACCGGAATAAACTCTGTAAGACCCTGAACAGCACCAAGAATTATACCCTGTAAAAGCTCACTCATTCAGCCTTAGCTCTCCCTCTATCTGGTCAACAAACTGTCTTGCCGTGCGGCCTGAGTAACTGCCATGGGCTATAGCCCACTGAAGGGCACGGCGATTTACGTCATCCTCAGAGATACTGCCGATGTTCCGCAACCTTAAGTAGTTCTTTACTATCTCAAGGTATGTCTCAGGGTCAAACTGCCTGAAGCCGATTCTCAGACCAAAGCGGTCGCTAAGGGATATCTTCTCTTCAAGGGTCTCTGAGGGGTGTAGTTCACCATTTATGTCTTCAGGCAGGTTGTCCGAGGCACGCTCGGGCATGAGATGCCGCCTGTTTGAGGTAGCACAAAAAAGCACATTATCAGAAGGGGCCTCGAGCCCTCCATCAAGAGTTGCCTTTAGCTCTAAAAAGGCCTGTTCCTCCCGTTCAAAACTCAGGTCATCGATAAATACAATGTACTTCTGAGTCCTGTTTCTTAGAATGGAAATAAGCTCTGGAAGCAACAGGAGGTCCTTTTTGTGTAACTCCACCATGCGAAGCCCCGGCCCGGAATACTCGTTTAGCAATGCCCTTACAGAGGAGGACTTTCCAACCCCTCTTGGACCGTACAAAAGGACATGATTAAAGGGTAGTCCCCTAAGAAACTGAAGGGTGTTTTTCTTGAGTCTTTCAATGGCAAAGTCTATGCCCTTTAGTTCCTCAAAGGTTATGCTGTCAACC
>WFMM01000148.1 GCA_015484595.1 Nitrospirota bacterium
AAACCAATTAATACCCCAAGGGTTGCCTCTTTTTCAAAACCCTTTCTGTGCGACTCAGGGATTATCTCATCACTGATTACATAAAGCATTGCACCTGCTGCAAAGGAAAGGCCAAAGGGAAGAAGCACCTTTGAAATGGACACTATGCCTATACCGATAAGTCCTCCTACAGGCTCAACCAGTCCTGTCAGGGTGGAGACCACTATTGAGTATAATACAGAGTAACCCTCGCTTATGAGGGCAAGGGCAACTACCAGTCCTTCAGGTATGTTTTGTAAACCGATACCTGTTGCAAGCTTGATCCCGTTTGTGATGTTACCACCACCAAAGCCCACTCCAACGGCAAGCCCCTCGGGAAAATTGTGAAGTGTAATGGCTATGACAAAGAGCCATATCTTTTTAAGCCTTCCAGGGTCTGCCCCCTCGGGGCCCTTTATGAAGTGCTCATGGGGAGAGTATCTGTCGCTAAGATAAAGGAAGGCTGCGCCGATGAGCATTCCTGCCGACACTGATATTACAGAGAAAAGGTTTCTTCCTGACACCTCGATAGCAGGAATTATGAGGGAAAAGGAGGTGGCTGAAAGCATGACACCTGCACCAAAACCAAGCATTGTATCCTGAACCCTCTGCGAGATGTCCCGGAAAAAGAGCACAGGCAAAGCACCAAGCCCTGTGGCAGCCCCGGCAACAAGGCTTGCGAGAAAGCCTATTAACGGAAGGGGGATGTTATCAGCATTGATGGTCATGGCCTGCTTTAATTATATCCTAAACCTCTGACAATCACAAAAAGGAAAAATTAAGCGTAGTGAAGTCCCTCAAAATCTGGTATAATATTTATATGAAGAAAGAGGAGTTAAAAGACAGAGAGGTTAAATATGCTCCATCAGAGGAGGCATGCTCCACCTGTGAGATTTCAGAGCCTCCTGTAATGAAAGACCGTTACACCTGCCCTGTCTGTAACAAAAGGTTTGAAAATCCCCCCGATGTAATCACCCATGTCTTTCGTGACCACGCAACCTGAAAGTAAAAGAAGGGTCAGCCGTTGGCTGGCTAATCTGATTCGTTACCAATCAGTGCTTCAACAAACTCCTCAGGTATAAAGTCTCTTAGGTCTTCTATTCCCTCTCCAACCCCTATCAGTCTGACTGGGATGTTTAGCTCCTTTTTAATGGCAAGCACGATGCCACCCTTGGCTGTTCCGTCCAGCTTGGTTAGTGCTATGCCGGTAATGCCGATTGAGTCGTTAAACATCTTTGCCTGTCTGAGGGCGTTCTGGCCAGTAGTGGCATCCACAACAAGCAGTGTCTCATGGGGTGCACCAGGCATTGCCTTGTTAAGCACCCTTTTTATCTTCTTGAGCTCCTCCATAAGTGAGTACTTGGTATGGAGTCTGCCTGCTGTATCCACGATAACGCAATCTATCCCCCTTGCCTTTGCTGCCTCCACAGCGTCATAGGCAACTGCTGCAGGGTCTGAGCCGCTCTGGTGCTTTACTATCTGTGCACCTGAACGCTCAGCCCAGATGTCAAGCTGTTCAATTGCTGCTGCCCTGAAGGTATCGGCTGCTGCCATTATGACAGAGTGCCCTTCGTTAATGAGCCTGCTTGCAAGTTTTCCTATGGTTGTGGTCTTTCCAACACCATTTACCCCTACGGCAAGCACCACGAAGGGACGCTCCTGATAAAGCACAAAGGGCTGGGGAAGACCAAGGATTTTAAGCATCTCCTCCTTTAAAAACCCCTTTACACCCTCGTAATCCTTTATCTTTCCTGAAGAAACCCCGGCACGAAGGTCATCGATGATCTGCATCGTTGCCTCTATGCCAATGTCAGAGGTTATGAGGATTTCCTCAAATTCGTCTATGGTGTTGTCGTCAATCTTTTTACCTTTAAAAACCTGCTCAATGCGACCAACAAAGTTTGAACGGGTCTTGGTAAGTCCCCTTTTCAACCTGTCAAAAAGCCCCATCTAATGTCCTCCTAAAAAAACCTTACTGCCCTTTTGAGTTCTGAGATCTTTATTTTATACAAACTGCCCTGTAAAGTTCCCTTTAAAGGGATTGGATAACAACTGCCAAATCCCCTTTTCAGCTCATCCAGTGGATACCTTTCGTTACACCACCTGCAGACCAGATAAAAACCATCAACCCTGAACCCCTTTTTGTGGGGATAACACTTCATGCAAGCATCCAGATAGGACTCAACCCTGTCACCTATCTTTAAAACAAAGAAGCTTACCCTTTTTGTTCCAAACCTTATAGAAAAGAACCGTGGCTTGCTGTCCTTTAGATGGGCTGTATCGACAACTACATAATCACCTTTTACAGGAGCCTGAGGATAGTGTGACCTGCTCTGACAGGAAGCCACCAGAGATAACATTAAAAAAAACAGGACAAAACTTTTCATGTATATAAAAAAACTCAGGGGATAACCTTGTTTAACTGATATTCCACAATGCCTGTGGCACCCTCTTTCTTTAACTTCGGGATAAGATCCCTGACCAGTCTTTCCTCTATAACCACATCTATATCATACCATCCCTTGTCTGTAAGCTGCGAGATGGTTGGAGAGTGCATGGCAGGAAGAAGGGAAAGTATCTTTTTAAGTGACTTCTCAGGCACGTTCATCTTAAGACCGACCCTTTCCTCTGCCTCCAGGGCACCCCTTAGCAGGGTGACGATGTTTTCCATCTTTTCTCTCTTCCAGGGCTCTTTCCACGCCTTCCGGTTGGCAATAAACCTCGTGGTCGAGACTAAAACGGTCTCAACCACTCTCAGGTTGTTTGCCCTTAAGGATGTGCCTGTCTCTGTTAACTCAACTATTGCATCTGCAAGGTGAGGAGGTTTTACCTCGGTTGCCCCCCATGAGAAATCCACGATTGCCTTTATCCCCTGTTTTTTAAGAAACCTCTTTGTAAAGCCCACAAGTTCGGTGGCTATTCTTTTTCCGTTGAGGTCCTTAAGGCTCTTTATCTTTGAATCCTCTGGCACTGCAACCACCCAGCGAACAGGCCTGAGACCTTCCTTTGCGTAGTTTAGCTCGGCAACCTCTTTAACATTGGCGTTCTGCTCCAGTATCCAGTCGTATCCAGTGAGCCCGCAGTCGAGGATACCGTTTTCCACATACCTTGCCATCTCCTGGGCACGAATAAGCATGGGCTGTATCTCAGGGTCGTCAATTGAGGGATAGTAGGAGCGGTGGGAAACGGTGATGTTGTAACCAGCCTTTTTAAAGAGCTTTATGGTTGACTCCTGCAAAGAGCCCTTTGGAAGACCAAGTTTCAGAACCTTCTTTTTTCCTGCCATAGGGTTTTTTCTCCTTTTCAGGTTTTGTTTAAGACAAAAGGGTAACTTCTAAAATCAGAAGGTTGTGATGATTATAACAGAAAGGCGCTGAGAATGTTAATGCTTATGCACTCTTAAGGACAGCTAAAACTGCCAATTTATCCTTTCAGATGTGGTTAAAGGGAATCGATGATCTCCTTTATCTCTTTGTCATTAAACTGAAAGGCACCGATAAACTTTTTAACTATCCTTCCACGACGGTCAATGAGAAAGGATGTAGGGAGGGCAAAGACCTTATACTTATGGGTTATCTTTATATCACTGTCAATGAGGACAGTGTAGTTCAGGGCGTGTTTTTTAAGGAAGTTTTTTATCTGTTTTAAAGACCTGTCACTTGCAATACCAATGACAACGAGACCTTTTTTTCTGTAAGTTACCTGAAGCTTCTTTAGTGAAGGGATTTCCTCTTTGCAGGGCGGACACCAGGTAGCCCAGAAGTTAAGAAAGACGACCTTTCCCCTGAAATCACTAAGGGATACATCCCTTCCCTTTACATCCTTAAGTGTGAATTCAGGTGCAAAGGTGCCCACCAGGCTGTCAATGTCCCAGGGTGCAGAGTAGGCTTTGCTAAGGAGAAAGGAAAGAAATATCAGTGTTAAGACGACCCTATAGCTGTTTTTCGTCATGGATATATTTTAACACATGAAGTGCCTTATTATCTCTTCCACCAGAGCCTCCATGGTTGCCTCCTCAGGCATGATACTCACGGTGAGCCCCTTTTCTTCAATAGCCTTCTTCGTAACAGGTCCGATTGCAGCTATTACAACATCCTTTAATAGTTCAAGGGCATCGTCTCCGATCATCTCACAGAAGTTATTGAAGTTGGCACCAGATGTAAAGGTGGCAACGGTGATCTTTCCTTCTGTAAGAAACCTCTTGAGTCTTTTTGCATGGGTTGAGGGCTTTACAGCCCTGTAACTGGTTACTACATCCACCTCTGCTCCAAGCTCTCTCATCTTTTGAGGAAATACCTCTCTTGCAACCTCTGCCCTTGGAAGAAGTATCCTTAAACCCTTTACAGAGCCTTTGCCGCCAAAGGCCTCTATCAGCCCTTCGGCCCTGAACTTTTCAGGCACGAGGTCAACCCTTATACCCATCTGTCTGATGGCATCGGCGGTCTTTTTACCAACTGCACATATCTTTATTCCATAAAGGTCTCTTATGTCCTTTTCAAGCTCATAGTATCTGTGGAAAAACCACTTTATTGCATTCTGGCTCGTAAAGACAATCCAGTGGTAACTTCTTATCGACTCTATTGCCCTGTCTAATTCGTCCCAGCTTTCAGGTGGAACAATCCTGATGGTTGGAAACTGGATAATCTCAGCCCCGAGCTCCTCAAGTCTTTCTGTGGCCGAGGTGTGCTCTCTCGTAAGTAGTACCCTCTGACCAAAGAGAGGCTTTTTCTCAAACCACATAAGCTTTTCACGCAGCTTTACAACCTCACCAATTACCACCACTGCAGGTGGCTTTATCTCAAGGTCCTTTATGTCTGTTGCCACTGAGCCAAGGGTGGATACATGGGTCTTCTGGTCAGCCCTTGTACCCCACCTTACCACTGCAACCGGCGTATCCGGGGACTTACCGTTTTCAATCAGTCGAGAGGTAACCCTTTCTATGTTTTTTACTGCCATCAAAAACACCAGGGTGCCCTTGAATCGTGCAAGCTCAGCCCAGTTTATGTTTGATTCCTTCTTGGTGGATGCCTCGTTTCCGGGAAGGACAACGAAGGACGATGAGTACTCCCTGTGAGTAAGAGGTATTCCAGCATAGGCAGGCGCGGCTATGGCAGAGCTTATCCCTGGCACTACCTCAAACTCTATACCTGCCTCTGAAAGCACCTCTGCCTCTTCTCCACCACGACCAAACACAAAGGGGTCACCACCTTTTAACCTGCAGACGGTCTTTCCCTCCCATGCCTTCTGCACAAGGACACGGTTAATCTCGTCCTGGGTCATCTCGTGGTGGCCGCCCCTTTTTCCAGCATAAATAAACTCAGCAGAGCCTTTTATGTAATTCAGTATCTGTGCATTGAGATGAAAGTCGTAAACTACCACATCTGCCTTCTGGAGACACCTGAGCCCCTTGACGGTTAAAAGACCAATATCTCCAGGGCCAGCACCTACCAGATAGACCTTTCCATCAGGCATTACCGTAGACCTCGTCGAGTATCTCTTTGCCACCCCTTGAAAGGATTAGCTCTGCAAGCTCAACCCCTATTTTTTCTGCATCAGTGATGCTGCCTTCCATAGAGTCTCTTATGATTCGGTCCCCTTCAATACTTCCAACAAGACCATCAAGGACTACCCTTTCGTCCCTCAGTACTGCATGGGCTGCTATGGGAACCTGACATCCCCCTTCAAGCCTCCTCAGGAAGGCCCTTTCAGCCTTAACGCAAACTGCTGTCTCCTGATGATTGAGTCTTGATATGATGCTGTTTATGAATTCGTCATCCACCCTGCATTCAATCCCGATTGCGCCCTGACCTATTGCAGGAAGGCTTATATCGGTTGGAAGATACTCTGTGATGCGGTCTTTGTGGCCAAGTCTCTTTACGCCTGCTGAGGCAAGAATGATGGCATCAAACTGGCCTTCGTCAAGCTTTCTAAGGCGGGTATCCACATTGCCTCTTAGCTGAACTATCTTCAGGTCAGGTCTTAGGTTTTTAAGCTGGCAGGAACGCCTGAGACTGCTTGTGCCTATGGTGGCACCCTGGGGGAGTTCATTGAAGGACTTTATGGTAAAACCCTTTTCAGAAAGCCCTGAAATAAAGGCATCCCTCGGGTCTTCACGCTCGCAGATAGCACCAAGATGAAGCCCATCGGGAAGCTCAGTGGGGACATCCTTCATGCTGTGCACTGCAAGGTCAATCTCTCCCCTTAACATGGCCTCCTCAATCTCTTTAACAAAAAGCCCCTTTCCACCAACCTTTGCAAGGGGCACATCCAGAATCTTGTCACCTGTGGTCTTTATCTTTTTCAGTGCAACCTCAACCCCAGGAACCAAACTTTCAATCTGTGCCTTTACCCACTCAGCCTGCCAAAGTGCAAGTTTGCTTCCCCGGGTTCCAATGATGATTTGCTTTCTTTCCTTCATAGATATGTCTCCCTGTTTATACCCTGTTTTTACTTCCGTTTTCCTCAAGCCCGTAAAGGGTCTTTATCATGGCAATCAGTGCATCTCTGTCTTCGTGGTCTTCCTTCAGTGCAGCAGTTGGTGGATGGATTAAACGGTTTACGATTGCATTAACGGAGGTCATGATTATGTTACGCTCCCTTTCGTCAAGTCCGGGAAGCCGGTTAAATAGTCTTTCAAGTTCGGTCTGTTTTATCTCCTCTGCCTTGTTTCTCAGGGCAACTATGGTTGGCACCGCATCAAGGGAGTTTTGCCATTTCAGGAACTTCTCAACCTCTTCTTCCACGATTGCTTCAGCCCTTTCAGCCTCCTTTCGCCTTTCAAGTATATTTGCATCCACCACACCCTGAAGGTCATCCACATCGTAAAGATAAACATTGTCGATGTCGTTTATCTCAGGGTCAATGTTTCTGGGCACAGATATGTCTATGATAAAGACCGAACGGTTTTTCCTTTCCTTCATGATTCGCTGCATGTCCTCTTTGTAAAGTATGTAAGTTGGAGCGCCGGTTGAACAGATGATTATATCGGTGTTAACAAGCTCTGTCTTGAAGTCATCAAACTTTATTGCCCTGCCGCAGAATTCCCTGGCAAGCTCAACACCCCTTTCGTAGGTCCTGTTTGCCACTGTAACATCACGGACTCCGTTGTTTATAAGATGCCTTACTGCAAGCTCTGCCATCTCTCCTGCTCCGAGGAGCATAAAGGTCTTTTCACTGAGGTCAGCAAAGATCTTTTTGGCAAGCTCCACTGCTGCGTAACTTATGGAGACTGCATTTTCAGCAATACGGGTTTCGGTGCGTACCCTTTTTGCCACTGAGATTGCCTTCTTCAGAAGCTTGTTAAGCAATACCCCTGTGGCCTTTTTCTTCAGTGCAAAATCGAAGGCATCCTTTACCTGTCCCAGTATCTGAGGCTCTCCAACAACCATTGAGTCAAGGCTTGAGGCAACCCTGAATACATGGCGTATTGCGTCCCTTTCAGAGTAAAAGTACAGGGAGCCTTCAAGGGATTCAGGCTTAATTGAGTGAAAGGTTGAAAGGAACTGCTTTATCTCCTCAATGGCACTTTCAACCTCCTTTACATGGGTGTATAACTCCACACGGTTACAGGTTGAGATAATAATACCTTCCTCTACATTTCTTAACCGTAGAAGCTCCCTGAGGCCCTCATCAAGTTTTGGTCCGTCAAAGGCCAGCTTTTCTCTTACCTCAACAGGAGCTGTCTTATGGTTTAATCCGGTAACTAATATCCTCATCTTACAAATGAATGAAACCCTTTAAGTAACAGGTTTACACCAAAGAAGGTAAAAAGCACTGCCAGAAATCCCACTATGGAAAGTATGGCAGCCTTTTTTCCTTTCCAGCCAACCCTCAACCTCACATGAAGCACCAGCACATAAATGAACCAGGTTATCAGGGACCAGACCTCCTTTGGGTCCCATCTCCAGTAACTTCCAAGGGTGCTTTCTGCCCAGAGGGCACCTGTGATTATGGCAAGGGTAAGAAGCGGAAACCCGATGGTGATTAGTTTATAGTTAATTTCATCAAGTATCTGAAGGTTGGGAAGCCTCTGAAAAAGTCCACCAAGGTGTTTTGACTTCAGAAAATGCTCCTGTATCAGGTACATCACCCCCAAACCTGCAGCCATTGCAAATGCAGCATCACCAAGGAAGGCAAGGGTGGTATGCACTGCAAGCCAGGAGCTCTGAAGCATAGGGCTCAAGGGCTTTATCTCCCTTGGTAACATTGATGAAGACAGCATGAGAACGAACACAACAGGCATGATAAAAGAGCCAAGTAGACCAATCCTGTAGCGGTACTCTATGTAGAAGAACAGTAAAACTATGCACCAGGAGAAAAAGGATGCTGCCTCGTGCATGTTCGTTATCGGTATGTGTCCGGCGATGAAATATCTAAGGAGAATGTTTATCGTATGAAGCACAAACCCAATGGCTGTTAGCCCGACCATTATCCTGGTGGTAGCCTTTGAGCCCTTGAAGAGTTCAACGACGCCAACTATGGTAGAAGCAAAGTAAAAGGTGAGGGCCAGTTCAAATAAGATGGTCATTAAAAGCACCCCAGCTCACAGTTTTTTATCTTTATACCCTCTCTGTCTGCCATTTCACCTACTGTTTTGTAAGGAAGGCCGTAGGCTTCAGCGATTCTTCTTGCCTGGGAGCAGGCTATTTTATTGTCCCTGGAAATCCTTTTAAGCTCTTTAAGTGCCTTATCAAGAGACAGCTCTTTTACCCTTTCCATTACCCTTTTAAGGAATTCCTCTTTTTCTTTGTAGTCCTCAAGCCTGAAGCCTTTTTTATCAAAGGAGCCTTCATTAACAGGCCCTGTCTCGTTGAAGATCACAAAGTCTGCCCTTTCAATAATCCTTTCAGCAGAGGGCTTTATCCTGTTTATATCTCTTCCAAATACAAATATTACTATATCAGGGCTTAAAAACTCAATTGGACTGTTACCTTCTACAATGATACCAGTGCATTCTGAAAGCATATTCATCGACATTGGAAGCACCTCTTTTAGCTCTTCCCTTGGAGCCTGAACCCATATAACCCTGTGTGCTCCTGCTGAGTGCATCCTATGGGTGTCCTTTCCCTGGGGGTGTCTTAATACATCATCCGAGACAGAGGTGTAAAAGGCTGTTTTAGTGTACTTAATCGCTCCCCACTTACCGGGCAGCCGACTAAAAAGAAGCTCACAAACCGTGGTTTTACCACAGCTACTGTGAGCACCAGTAACGGATATAATTAAGGGCATGAAATATTTTAACTCTTTTAAACCCTGCTGTGCTATAATTTAGAGAAATTCTTGTAAATGTTTTATTTACAAAAATAATAAAAATTTTCATTTTCCTTGCATTGGAAGCCCTGACCTTTGGTTGGGGAGCTTCACAAAAGTTACAAGAAATACGACTTCATGCTTTCTTCACTGATCCTTGCAGGTGGGTCTAACAGAAGATATCCAATTCTGAAACCCTTTATTGAGATAGAGGGCGAAACCATTTTAGAGCGTCAGCTAAAGGTTCTTTCTCCAATAAGTGACGAGGTGCTACTTAGTACAAATCTTCCAGAGGTTTACTTTAAGTTTGGGCTTAAGATGGTTGGAGACATAGGCATGTCCAGGGGTCCACTTTCGGGTATCCTTTCAGGGCTTTTAAACAGCAAATCTTCAAAGATGTTAGTGGTGGCCTGTGACATGCCCTTTATCAGGACAGAGGTTATAGAGTTGATACTTTCAAAAGAAAAAGAGGCTCCCCTGATTGTTTGTTCTTTCAGGGGAAAGGTTCACCCTTTGATAGGTCTTTATGACAGGGCATTGGCTGTTAAGATTGAGGATTTCCTGAAGGCTGGTAACCAACGGGTCAACCACTTTATAAATACAGTGGATAGATGTATAATAGAGGAGTCGGAGATAAAAGATATAGACCCTGAGGGCTGCAGTTTTGTTAATATAAATAGGCCTGAAGAGCTTAATAAAATCATAGGAGGTAAGATATGTTTGGATTAGGTGCTCAGGAGCTAATAATAATCCTTATTATCGTGGTGATACTATTTGGTGCATCCCGTCTTCCTGAACTTGGAAGTGGCATTGGAAAAGCCATAAAGAACTTCAAAAAGGCCACAACCGAGCCTGACGAGATTGACGTGACACCTAAGAAGCCTGTCGAGAAGGATAACTCTCAGGAAGAAACAGAACAGCAGAAGGGATAAGTGATACGGGGCGCCAGGGTTGAGATCAATCTCAAAAACCTCTCCCTCAATCTAAGAAAGATAAAGAAAAAAGGTGGCAACAGACCTGTAATTGCCGTCGTAAAAGCCGATGCCTATGGTCATGGTGCCACGGAGGTATCAAAAAGACTATCTAAAGAGGGAGTGCACCTCTTCGGGGTTGCCTTCATAGGTGAAGCAATAAATCTCAGAGAATCAGGAATCAAAGAGGAAATACTCATATTTTTTGACCAGGATGTTACCCCCGAGATACCAAGATACAAACTCACTCCAGTTGTAAACTCATTACGGTATGCAAGGGAACTCTCAAGGCTTGCAAAGGCATCAGGGACCAGGATAAGCTGTCACATAAATGTTGACACCGGTATGGGCAGGATGGGGCTTAACAGTAGGGGGCTTTTTAAAGATATAGAAAGGATCCTTTCTCTTGAGGGACTTGAAGTAAGGGGCATAATGAGCCATTTCTCTGATGCTGACCTTAAAGACCCTGATTTTGCAAGCGAACAGCTCAGGGCCTTCAAAGAAATCAAAGATACCTTAAAACTACCTGATAAATGCATCTTCCACATGGCAAACAGTGCCGCCACAGTAAAACTCCCTGAGGCATACCTTGATGCCCTCCGTCCAGGTCTTATACTCTACGGTATAAATGCCTTTACGAATGAGAGGTTCTATCCCGTGATGTCCGTAAAAAGCAGAGTTATCTCTCTTAGAAGACTGAAAAAGGGCACATCCGTAAGCTATGGAAGGACCTTTATTACCACCAGGGACAGCCTTGTGGGAGTTGTGCCCATTGGGTATGCCGATGGGCTGTTAAGGGCAGCATCAAACAAGGTAGAGTTTCTTGTAAGAGGTAAAAGGGTGCCTGTGGTGGGCAGGATATGTATGGACCTCACCATGGTTGACCTGACTGATGTAAAGGGTGTTAAGGAGGGTGACGAAGTGGTTATACTTGGAAGGCAGGGGCAACAGGAGATAGGGGCTCAGGAGATTGCCGAAAGGACCAACACCATCCCCTACGAGGTTCTTACCTCTCTGGGTAGGCTTAACAAAAGGGTCTTTGTCTGAAATGAACCCCATTGCCCGCTTTGGAAGCCTTTTGATGACCTTTACCTATGAGCTTGGAAGGGTATTAATGCTTTTTTGTATCACCTTAAAGCAGCTCTTAAGCCCTCCTATAGAGCTAAGAAACATCTTTAAACAGATGTCAGAGATAGGCATAAAGTCTCTTCCGGTAATACTGATAACTGCTGTCTTTACAGGAATGGTTCTTGCGCTTCAGAGTTACACGGGATTTAAGCGTTTTGGGGCTGAAAGCCTTGTTGCCACAGTGGTTGCCCTATCCATGACCAGAGAGCTTGGCCCTGTGTTAACAGGTCTTATAGTGGCTGGAAGGGCAGGGGCAGCAATGGCTGCTGAGCTTGGGACCATGAGGGTAACAGAGCAGATTGACGCCCTTGAGACCCTTGCTACAAATCCCGTTAAGTATCTCATCGTTCCAAGGTTTCTTGCTGGTGCACTGATGTTACCCTCCCTTGCAATTGTCACAGACATTATCGGTATAATGGGCGGTTATGCAATAACTGTTGGGCTTTTTGGTGCAAGTTCGGTTTCTTACTGGAACAGAACCTGGAACTTCCTTGAGATGAGCGATATATTTAACGGCCTTATCAAGGCCTGTTTCTTCGGGATAGCCATCTCCCTGATAAGCTGTTATAAGGGGTTTTATGCTGAAGGTGGAGCAGAGGGCGTTGGCAAGGCAACCACCGGGGCTGTGGTTCTTTCTTCGATGACTATTCTTATATCTGACTACTTTCTGTCAGCCTGGCTCTTTAGGTAGGTAAGGTATGATAAAGGTGAAGGATGTATATAAGTCCTTTGGTCAGAAGCATGTCTTAAAGGGTGTAAGCCTTGAGATAAAAAAGGGCGAAAGTATGGTTATAATAGGTGGAAGCGGCTCTGGTAAGAGTGTGCTCCTTAAACACATAATCGGACTGCTAAAGCCTGACAGGGGAGAGGTGCTGATTGACGGCACTGACATTACCCGACTTGGCGAGAGACAGCTCTATGCAGTAAGAAGACGCTTTGGCATGCTTTTTCAGGGAGCAGCACTGTTTGATTCACTAACGGTATGGGAAAATGTGGCCTTTGCTCTTTTAAGGCAAAAGGCGGTCTCTGAAAAAGAGGCAAGGCAGATTGCCTCTGAAAAATTAAAAATGGTTGGACTTAAGGGAATTGAAGACCTGATGCCCTCTGAGCTTTCTGGTGGTATGAAAAAGAGGGTAGGGCTTGCAAGGGCGATAGCCCACAATCCGGAAATCATACTCTATGACGAGCCAACAACCGGGCTTGACCCGATAATGGCTGATGCAATTAATGAACTGATTATCAGTCTTCAGAAGAGGTTGAATGTGACATCTGTTACCATAACTCACGATATGACCAGTGCATACAAGATTGCCGACAGAATTGCCATGCTCTACGATGGCAGGATCATTGAGGTTGGCACACCTGAGGAGATAAGGAATACCGAAAACCCCATCGTAAGGCAGTTTGTTACAGGTAGTGCTACAGGACCAATAAAGATAGAGGGGGTAACAGCATGAACAACAGTTTTTCCACTGAGATGAAGGTTGGTATTTTTGCCCTTTTGGTGCTTGCAGTGCTGACATACATGACATTTATGGTCAGTGGTAGACAGTGGTTCAGGAAGGAAGGTTACAATGTGTATGTCTATTTTTCAAACACTGCAGGTCTTGAGGAGCGTTCAAAAGTTAAGATAGCAGGTGTAGACGCTGGATTGATTGAGTCCATAGAGCTTGAGGGCTCGGTTGCAAAGGTAAAACTCCTGATTTACCCAGAGATAAAGCTTTACAGAGATGCCGTGGCAGTGATAAAAAGCACAGGGCTTCTTGGCGATAAGTACCTTGAGTTAAGGCCAGGCTCTGAGTTGCCCCTCCTGAGAGACGGAGCTATTATCAGAAAAAAGATAGAGCCAACAGACATGGACCAGATGATGCAGAAGCTTGCCCGCATATCGGATAGCTTTAACAGTCTGGCCACTAATATTAACGATATCTTTGGCTCAGAAGAGGTAAAAAGGTCACTTAAGGAGACAGCAGTAAATCTTTCAAAATTAACAAAGAACCTCAACCGTGCAATCAGTGAAAACGACAAAAGACTAAGAGAGACCCTAAAAAGTATTAGAGATCTTACAGCTTCTCTAAATAAGGTCGTGGAGAAAAATAAAACCGGCATTTCCCATACTGTCACCAATCTTGATAAGATAACAACCGATATAAAGGACGACCTGCCAGAACTTGTAAGGGACCTCAAGGATGCCTCAGCAGAACTAAAGGTGCTAATTGAAAAGAACGGTCCCCGATTTACAGAGCTAACCAGACAGGCAAATGAGACCATGAAGTCCGTAAAGAGGATTGCAAAGAAGATCGAAAAGGGGCAGGGAACCATCGGAAAGCTGGTTAACGATGAAAGTCTGTATAATTCGGTCAACAAAGTAGCAAAGGGGATTGAAAAGACCATCAACAGGGTCGAGAGGTTAAGAACCTTTATTACCTTCAAGGGTGAGTATCTTACAGAGCCTGGTGACAGCAAGGGCTACTTTAACCTCACCTTACAACCGCGGCCTGACAAGTACTACATCCTTGGCATCGTCTCAGACCCAATAGGAAGGGTAACCACTACGAAGACCATCACCACTGTAAATGGCACTACTACAGAAAAGACCGAAGATGAAGTTGAAAAGGAGATAGAGTTTACTGCACAGTTTGCCCGAAGATTTAATGATACTGCCTTCAGGTTTGGTCTTACAGAAAACACCTTTGGTTTTGGTGTTGACCGTTTCTTTCTTAAAGACAGACTGAAGGTCTCCGCTGACATCTGGGACTTTGGAAATGACGAGGAGTACGCCAAAAACCCACATTTAAAGGTGGGGTTGGATTATAATATCTATAAGGGTTTGTTTTTAAGTACCGGTATTGATAACATATTAAATTCAAGATACAGGGGTGTCTATTTTGGTGGTGGTGTAACCTTTGAAGACGAAGACATAAAATACATACTTGGGACCATGCCAAAAGTGCCCGTAAAGTAGCTATGAAAAAACGAATCGGTGAAATACTGCTTAATCTTGGTTATATCACGGAGGATGCCCTCTCAAGGGCCCTTGAGATTCAACAAAAGGAGGGACACAAAAGAAAGATAGGCGAAATCCTTGAAGAGCTTGCCCTGAAAGAGGAAGAGCTGATACAGGCCCTTTCAATACAGCTTGACCTGCCTGTTATAAACAGAGAAGACATGCCAAAGGAGATGCCCCTTGAAAGGGTCTCCTATGAATTCCTTAAAGAAAACTGCATGCTTCCCCTCAGGCTAACCGACGGAGTTCTTGAGGTTGCCATATCAGACCCCACAAACACCTCAAGTCTTGAGATGCTTGAGATATCCTATGGAGTTGAAGTAAAGCCTTTCCTTGCCCGTAAGAGTCTCATCCTCAGACAGCTTGAGACCATATTTGCATCACGGGAGTCAATGATGAAGAGGGTCTTAGAGGATGTTGAGGAGGATGTGGAGGCAGAGGTAACAGAGGAGACCGGAAAACTTGAGGACCTTGCACAGGAAAAGGGGATAATTCAGCTTGTCAATCTCATAATTGAAAACGCTGTTCGAGACAGGGCAAGCGATATTCACATAGAGCCGGAAGAGACGGCTGTAAGGGTAAGATACAGGATAGACGGTGTGCTCTATGAAAAGGAAACCATACCTGTAAGGATGAAGGCAGCCGTTACTTCAAGGATAAAGCTACTTGCCTCAATGAACATTGCAGAGAGGAGACTTCCTCAGGATGGAAGGATAGAGGGAAGATTCGGAGACAAAGAGATAGACATCAGGGTATCCACTGTCCCCACAGTTTACGGAGAGAGTATCGTTATGAGGCTACTTGACAGGGAGGCCTCCTTCATTACCCTTGAAGAACTTGGCTTTGATGACGAGCTCCTGAAAACCTACTCGTCACTTATAAAAAGACCCTACGGTATGATACTCATCACCGGCCCAACAGGAAGCGGTAAGAGCACCACACTTTATGCATCCCTTGACAGGATAAATACGCCTGACAAAAAGATAATAACCGTGGAAGAGCCGGTGGAGTACCTGATGAAGGGTATAAATCAGATAAATGTAAGGCCCAAGATTGGGCTTACCTTTGCAAGTGGCCTGCGTCACATCGTCAGGCAGGACCCTGACATTATAATGGTTGGTGAGATCCGTGACCTTGAGACAGCCTCTATTGCAATACATGCTGCCCTGACAGGTCATCTGCTTTTTAGCACGCTTCATACAAACGATGCCCCCAGTGCTATTACACGACTGGTTGATATGGGGGTGGAGCACTATCTGGTTTCATCTACATTGATTGGTGTGATGGCGCAGAGGCTTGTAAGAAGGATCTGCCCTTTTTGCAAGACCGAGTATCCTATAAGTGAAGATATCAAAGAGGAGTTTGGCTTTAATACAGACCACCTCTGGCAGGGGCAGGGCTGTGAGCAGTGTTCAAATACAGGCTACAGAGGAAGAATAGCCATCTTTGAGCTCCTAACGATTAATGACGAAATCAGAGAGATGATAACAGAGAAGGCATCTTCAAGGGAGTTAAGGGAGAGGGCAATACAGACAGGGATGAGAACCCTGAGGGAGGATGGCCTTTTGAAGGTCCAAAGGGGTATCACTACCCTTGATGAGGTGCTCAGGGTTACACAGGTGGAGTTATGAGATTTATGATTTGAGATTTTAGAGAAGTTATGCCTGATAATTCGCTTTTTTGTACAGGGTATGAAATCAAATGATAGAATACATATCAAAGCAGAAGGGCTATGCCCTTATAATGACCATCTGGATAATGGTCTTTTTAACCATTACAGCCCTCAACTTTACTCTCTCAAATAGATTTTCCATTGCAATGGTAAGGAACTTCAAGGAACAGGCAGAGGGCTATTATATTGCTATGGCTGGATACCATACGGTGCTTAATTATCTTAAGTCAGACAAGGACCCTGCAGTTGATTTCGTGGATGAAAAGGGCAGATTCCATATAGACTCTGATACAGAGCCTTTGCCAGAAAAGGTAAAAGTGGCTGGTGGTGAGTTTACGGTTAAGATAATCGATGAGGAGGGTAAGATAAACATCAATTATGTCAACGAGCGGATACTCCGTGAGGTCTTTAAAAATATGGGGTTTGAGGCAGACAGGATTGATGAGATGATCGACTCCCTCAAGGACTGGATCGACTTTGACGACCTTCACCGCCTAAAAGGAGCAGAAGACGACTTCTACGAAGAGTATGGCTATACTGCAAAGAACGGAAGAATTGATGTTATAGAGGAGTTAAAACTCGTTAATGGTTTTGGAGAGGACTTTTTTAGGAAGGCTGGTGAAGAGGCAGGCATGGTTCGTTCTGTTTTCACCACCTTCGGCACAGGCAATATAAACATAAATACCGCATCGCCACAGGTTCTCAAATTACTGGGGCTTAACGAGATTGATGTAGAAAACATCATGCAACAGAGAACCGAGACCATAGGTGGTTACAGGGCAATCCCTGCTCAATACACAAACAAAGGGCTTAAGAAGACATGGTCTGCCTATTTCACCATAGAGATTGAGGGCAGGAAAAGGGGAAGCAATATATCTTATAATATCAGGAGTGTCATAAAGAGGGTTAAGGCACCAAAGGGTTTCAGGATAGAGACACTTTACTGGAGAGAATATGTCAGCTACGGCAGTAGTTAAGTTTACAGATGGAGCCTGTCATATCCTTGTAAATAAAAAGGGAAGGGCTGTTCACTCAGAAGAGCCAATTCCTTTAAAAACCGAAAACGCTTCAGAAGAGATATCATCAAGGCTTAGAGCACTTTCCTCTGAATACGAAATTGCCGACTGTATGGTCCTTACCTCATTTCGTTACAGCTCTGCAGGGCTCGTTACGCTGCCAGTTAAACAAAGGGCGGATATTGAATCAGCCCTGCCTTTTGAGCTGGAGAAGAGACTCCCCCTGCCAATCGGTGACTATTCAATAACCTTTGATGTAATTGAAAAGAAAAAACAGGAATCCACCGTGCTTTACTGTACAATCCTAAAGAAGCAGATACAGTTTTACAGGTCAATAATTGAGGGCTCGGGGTTAAAACTTAAGTCGCTGAGGGTTGGCTTTTTTGAACTCTTCAAGGCCTTTCTCTCAAAAAAGATAAGCACTTCAGCGGATTTTGTCTTCATCACACGAGAGGATGAAAAGTACTGTATGGCGAATGTGCACAATAATAAAAAGCTCCTGTCTATAAGACACATAAAGAATGAAAAACAGCTTGCCTTTGAGATTCAGGAATCTGATGAATACAGAAATAAACCCTTGTTTTTTGTAAACTGTGCCCCCCTTGAAATTGAGGGCATAAAGACCGAAAAGGTAGAAGTAACTGACAGAGAGCTTTTAAAGGTTTTGTCCTCAAGGAAGCCTTTGCTTATAGATTTCTTAAGCAACTTTTCTGAACAGGAAAGGCTTAAGTACAGCTACTCTGTTTTATTGCTCCTTACATTAACCATCGTGCTTTTTCTTTCATCCTACCTTATTCCATATTTCATGGATGTAAGCACCCTTGGAAAGGTCAACAGCGAGATAAATAGCATAAAGTCAAAGGCATCTGATGTTATAAGCATGAACAGGGAGTTACAGGCATTAAAGGAAAAGATAAGGGAGTACGAAGAGGTCAAACAGAGGGCGCTGGTTCCGATTGAGGCACTGAATGTGCTTACTGAAAAGGTGCCAGAGAACACATGGCTATATACCTTTAAATACAACAACAGGTTTTTTGAGATACAGGGGCTTTCAGAAAGTGCTACAGACCTGATTAAGCCTCTTGAGGATGACCCGTTGTTTAAAAATGTGAGGTTTACCTCACCGATTGTTACGAGGAACAAAAAGGACAGATTCAGAATAAGAATGGAGCTTGAAAGATGATTAAAAAGGTTGGCTCAGTACTGATAGCTCTATTACTCGTTGCCTTATATGTAAACTACATAAAACCAATACCTGAAAAGAGACAGGAAATCAGGGAAGAGATATTTATAAGAGAGAAGAAATTAAAAAAGTACAGGGCACTTACGAAACAGAAGGATGAGATTGCCGGTGAACTTATGAAGCTTAAACTGAGGTTAGACAGGGTAAAGCAGGAGCTTTTACCAGTAAAGAACGAAACCCTTGGTCTCGTAACTGTTCAGCAGATAGTCCGTGAGATTGCTGGAAAGACAGACATAAGAATCGTTGCACTTAGGCCTGTTGACATATTAAGGGGTAATCACCTTATAGGTCTTCCAGTTCAGGTAACCGCTATAGGAGATATGAAGGCTGTGACAGAGTTCTTAAAAGGTGTTGTTGATAGCCCCTATCTGCTAAGCCTTGACAGCATGAACATAAGGGTTATCAACATTCAGAAGCCAGATAAAATAAGGTTAAAATTCACCATTACAGGCTATATTGAAAGACCTGAAAAGAGCCTTATCAAAGAGGAGAAACCAAAGGGTAATGCTTAACAGACAGAGAATAGTTCTTATTGCAGTGGGGATATCCTTTATCCTTTCACTTATAATTTTTTATCAAAATGTAATAAAATATAAACCAATTTATGTTGCCACTCAAAAAGGTGAGGCAGAAAAGAGCGAAAAGACTTTTCAGGAACCTAAAAAGGTCAGTGTAGAGCAAAGCTTGCTTGAAAAAAACCTTTTTAATCCTGACAGAACCTATGTGGAGAAAGCCGAAGAGGAGGAAAAAACCGAAGAGGTCACAGAGCCCAAACAGATGCCACAGCTACAGTTAAAGGGCATTGTGCTTAACCAGTACGATGAATATGTTGCGATAATTTCGATTAACAATAAAAAGCCCGTTATGTTGAGGGTGGGGGAGAAGGTCGAAGACATAGAGGTGGTGGAGATAAGTGACAGAGCAGTGGAGCTAAACTGGCTGGGAGAGCCAATAACCCTGACAATGGATAAGATAAAGACCCTTGAAGAAAAGAGGTAATATATGATTAAAAAGGCGATCTTATTAATAGCTATCTGTTTTTTTGTGATATCCTGTGCCACAGAAAGGCCAATTTCAGAACAACTTAAACCCCTTACCATTAAAAGACCCCAAGTTGTTAAAAAGCCAGTTCAGAAAAAACCAACCCCTGTGGTAAAAGAAACTCCACCAACAAAGGTAAAAAAGATAAAGAGGATAGAAGAGCCCATCAGGATAGAAAAGGCAGAGGAACAGAAATACATTATCCTTAACTTTGACAATGCTGACATCTCCACCGTTATTGCAACCTTCAGTGAGCTGCTTGGCATAAACTACATCCTTTCGTCCAATGTCTCCGGAAAGGTTACCATACAGTCCTATAAACGCTTTCCGATGAAGGACCTCTTCAGCATATTTCAGACCATACTTGAGATGAATGGCCTTACTGCAATAAAGGATGGAGATCTATACAGAATTGTTCCAATTGATACGGCAAAGCAGGTTTCAAGGTCAATAGAGACTGGCAAAAAGGTAAAGATGGTAATTGATTCTTCCTTCATCACACAGATAATCCCCCTTGAGTATGTCAGAGGCTCTGATGCTGCAAACATCCTTAGAACCCTGATGCCAAGAGGAAGCAACCTGATTGTATATGAGCCCACCAACCTTCTTATTGTAACCGCAAGGCCACCTGATCTCATGAAGGTTATGAAGATACTTGAGGCAATAGATGTGCCTCCCTCTGACAGGGAAAACATAAGGACCTTTGTTTACTATGTTGAAAACGGAGAGGCAAAGAAGCTTGCCCAGAAACTAAAGGAGATTTACGAAAAGAAGGGCAGAAGAACTATAAGGAGAACCACAACAAGACGACGCATCGTGCCTTTAAGGAGACGGACTATCAGGAGAACGACCCAGAAACCTGCCACCACACAGGTAGTGGGGGGTATCTCTGCTGAGCTCTCTGGCGAAATCAGCATTACTGCTTACGAGGACATAAACGCAATCATCATAAAGGCAAGTCCGAGGGATTATCTTACCATACTGGAGACCCTCAAAAAGCTCGACATACCACCAAAACAGGTTCTTATAGAGGTGATGATAGCAGAGGTAACCCTTGACGATAGTACGAAGTTCGGGCTTGAGTGGCTGGTTAAGGGCTCTGGTGATAATATAACAGGTATCGGGGGATATTCATCTGCTCCTGGAAACCTTGCAACTTCTGAAAGCTCAGGGAAGGTCGTAAACTTTACCTTTACCCCTGTTTTTTCAAAGGGTGCCTTTGTAAACATCCTTGACCCTACGAAGTTTAACGCCCTCTTAAGCATGTCTGCCTCAAAGGGTAATCTCCATGTGCTTGCAAGCCCACATATCCTTGCAGTGGACAACAAAGAGGCAAGCATAGAGATTGGTGATGACATACCCATTGCAACAGGTCTTACCCAGCAGCCTGCAACAGGTGGAGGAGCCACTACACTGGTCTCTTCCGGCCAGATACAATACAGAACCGCAGGTATCATTCTCCATGTAACCCCCCACATTAGTGCAAAGGATAAGGTAACACTTAAAATAAAGCAGGAATTCAGTAGCTCTGGTGGCTCTGAACTGGTTGCTGGGCAGGAATTTCCGAAGTTCATAAAAAGGACAGCCGAGACAACCGCTATAGTCCAGTCAGGCCATACCCTGGTGATAGGCGGACTCATCTCTGAAAGAAGAGACAAGAGCCGCTCTGGTATCCCCCTGTTAAGTAACATTCCAGGGCTTGGTTATCTCTTTGGCTCTACCACTGAATCATCAAAAAGGACTGAGCTTCTTTTGCTGGTCACCCCCTATGTGATTAATACAATGGACGAAGCTGACCAGATTACGAAGGAGTTTCAGGACAGGGTAAAGACCATTACAGAGGACATCTTTCAGGGTAAAAAAAGATAGAGAAACATTTAAGATTTGAGATTTATGATTTTAGATTTGAGATTTAAGTGTTAGGAAAAAAGCAAATATCTTTTGTGTCTGGGAGGTGTTTTATGAAGATTCCATTCTTTAAGCAGATTGCTTTTTACCTTGTTCTGGTGATGGCGGTTTTGTCTATAGTGCCGAGGGTTGATGCATCAATGGTGGACTCTGAGCTGATCACAAAGGCACTCTCTCAGCGGCAGACTGACATAAATAAAATCCAGCGTTTCCTTGAAAGTGAGATAGTGCAAAAAAGGCTTAAGGCGCTTGGTTATTCATCTGAGGAGATCAGCAAAAGACTAAACAGCCTCTCTGATGAAGAGCTTCATCAGTTTGCAAGCAGGGTTGACCAGTTGAGGATTGCCGGTGACAGTGGTCTTAGTGTCATAGTTACTCTCCTCGTTATTGCAATCTTGGTGGTATTCCTGCTACAGCTTACGGGACACAGGGTCGTTGTTGTGGAAGACTAAGGTACTTATATCTTTCATTGTTTCATTTACTTTATTATCCTGCAGTCTGAAGGGGCCTGCGGTAAGCTCATTGCAGGGCCCTTCAGAGAAGAAGGGAGTGCTTCTTGATGTTCCCTTTTTCCCGCAAACCGCTTATCAGTGTGGTCCATCGTCGCTTTCGTCAGTATATGCCTTCTGGGGAAAAAGAATCGGTCCTGACGAGATAGCCTCAGAGTTTGGGGCTTCCACTCATAAAGGGGTACTAACACTTGACCTCTATCTTCACGCAAAGAGACAGGGCTTTAGTGTAAGGCAGGGTAGTGGAAACGCCGAGGAACTCGTTTCACTTATTAAAAAGGGCATTCCGGTGATAGTAATGGTTGACAGGGGTGTGTGGTTTGTTCAGAAAAACCACTTTATGGTTGTGGTTGGATATAATAGTAAGGGTTTTTTTGTGCATGATGGTAAAGAAAAAAACAGATACATTCCCTTTGAAAGTTTTTCAGCCGAGTGGGACAGGGCAGGCCGCTGGATGCTGGTTGTTCGCCCTTAAAAGGGCAGCACTCCTTTCAGCGTTGATTGTTATAGTTTCTGGATGCAGTCTTCCACGAATTGTAGTGGTTAAGGACCCCCTAAGTCCTGAAGAGCACATCAACCTTGGAGTGGCTTACGAAAGAAAGGGCGAGTATGACCTTGCAATCAGGGAATACAAAAGGGCAGCAAAAGGGCTTTCTATAGCCTATTTTTATCTTGGTAATGCCTATTTTAAAAAGGGAGATTATAGGGAGGCAGAGCATTACTACAGGCTTTCAATCAGAAAAAACCCTGACCATGCTGACAGCCTTAACAATCTGGCATGGTTGTATTATACTGAAGGCAGAAGGCTTGCTGAAGCAGAGAGGCTTGTGCTTAGGGCAATCAGGCTTAACCCTGAAAAAAAATCGGTCTATCTTGATACGCTTAGAAA
>WFMM01000149.1 GCA_015484595.1 Nitrospirota bacterium
AATAAGAGCAACCAGGTAAATTGGCTATGATTAAAAGAGCTCTCATAATTATCAGTTTGTTATTTTTAACGACTGCCCCCTCTTATGCATGGCATAACAGGATGGCTGTCACGCCCTTTGGTGACTACTGTCCAATGGCTTCTCGATACGGCATGCACAGTCATAACATAAGTGTTTCCGATGCAGAGCATGCCCTCTCAGAGTATTACAGCAAAAAGGGATACAGTATAAAGGTTCTCAAGGTGACCGGAAGATTTATGAAAATAGATGTGCTTAAAGGTAAAACAGTGGTGGACACCGTAATTTTCGACCGCCACACAGGTCGATTAAGGTCCATCTATTAGGAGGTTTGACAAATGTCAGAGTTCACAAAAAAGATAATCCTTGGAGCTGTTGTTGTACTTGTACTCACTGTTTTTCTGATTAAGATAGAACAAAAAAGCACCAATTCACCAGACAGTGACTACTCCCCTCCACCTGTGCCAGTAAATATTCTTAATTTAGATGCAAAGGAACAGGGGCTCAAGAAAGCCATTGCACAGGATCCAGAAAATAGAGACCTTCTGTTCAGACTTGGAGCTCTTTATTTTGAAACCAATCGTTACCAGGAGGCAATAGAGATCTACTACAGGATACTCAAAATAAACGAAAAAGATGTGGATACACTTAATGATCTTGGCCTTGCACTACATTACACTGGAGAAAGCATCAGAGCTATTGAGGTTTTAAAAAAGGCTACATCCTTCAACCCCTCACATCAGAGGGCATGGCTCAGCCTTGGTTTTGTGCAGGCATCAACAGGAAAGACAGATGAGGCAAAGCTCTCTCTGAGCAGGGCAATCAATCTAAACCCTGACAATCCAGTTGGTAAAGAGGCAAAAAGGATATTGAGTTTGATTGAGAAGAAATCAGGTTAAGAGATTCACAATTTTTTCACAGGATGTTCATATTAGATTCACAATTTAGTAGTAAGATAGAAGTTAAGAAAACAGGGTTGCCTTGGCAGCCTTAATAAACTTAAGGAGGTTTAAAATGAAAAGATTGCTGGTAACCTTGACAGTAGTGGCAATGCTGGCACTAACAGGAGGTGCCTTTGCCTTTGGCCCAGGTGGCTGGAGTGGTGGACATATGGGTGGTGGCTATGGTATGGGCCCTGGTATGATGGGTGGTTATGGTATGGGTCCCGGTATGATGGGTACCTACGGCATGTATGGCTGGGGAAACAATCATGCTCCCTATGGCAATCAACACAGAAACGGTGGCAATTATAATAACTACAGACAGAGATACCATAACAGAAACCATGGTAATCACAATAGCTATCATGGAAATTACAATGGTAACGAAATGCCCTTCTGGCGTTAAGCCTCGTCACCTCCTTCCCTGGCAGCAGGTATCCTTCCCGCCTGCTGCCACCTTTTACTAAAAACAAATGCACTACATCATGGAAGAAACGAGATTTAAGGGTTATAATTATTACATGAACAGAGCTGTAAGAATCATAACAACCACAACGATTATCACTCTGATTACATTGTTTTCAATCTATCTTCTGGGCACTTTACTTGTCTGTGGGTTGATAAGAAATGCCTCCTGGTGTGCCTGGTGGCCTCATATACCAGTTGACCGTCTTGAAGACTACATAAGGGCCTCAGGGCCATGGGGTATAGTAATATCTATTGGTGTAATGGTTGCCCATTCTTTCGTGCCCTTTCCTGCGGAATTTGTTGCAATTGCAAATGGTATGATTTATGGACCTCTATGGGGAACACTCATCACCTGGACAGGTGCAATGCTTGGTGCCTTTTTGGCCTTTGGCCTTGCCCGGAAACTCGGGTTTGATTATGTAAATCGAAAATTGCAGGAAAAAAACAGAAAAAAGATAAAAGAATGGATCAAGAAAAATGGTACAACTGCAATTCTTGTAAGCAGGCTTATACCTGTTATATCCTTTAATCTTATCAATTATCTTGCGGGGCTTTCCGAAATATCCCTATGGAGTTTTACATGGACCACTGGATTGGGCATTCTTCCACTAACGATAATTATGGTTACAATGGGAGACAGTATTTCAAGGGCCTCATGGAAGTTAGGAGCCTTGCTTGGATTAATCGGAGTAGGTATGCTGATTCTGTCAAGGCTTCCTTTTGTGAGGAAAATAGTACACAGATAATTGTTATAATTAAATATGCACCTTACAACGGGCAGGCTGGCTAAAGAGGCAGGAGTAAATATCGAGACCATCCGTTACTACGAACGGCAGGGGCTTCTTCCTCGCCCACCAAGGAAGTCTTCCGGTTACAGGCTCTGGCCTCTGGATACAGTTAAAAGGATTAGATTTATAAAACATGCACAGGAACTCGGCTTTTCTTTACGAGAAATTTCTGAACTACTATCTTTAAGGACCGAGGCAAACAAAACCTGTCTTGAGGTTAAACAAATAGCAGATGAAAAGATTGCCGACATTGACCAGAAAATTAAATCACTTAAAAGAATAAAAAAGGCTCTTAAAAAACTGTCCCAAACCTGCCCCGGCAGCGGCCCCATATCTGATTGCCCAATACTTGATGCATTGGAAAAGTGAAATGAAATAAAAACACCGTCATCCAACATTTCGGGACTTTCTGAAGACTTCCAATACTCATATCATATAATGCGGCATCTGACTATGTCGTAATACCTAAAAAGCCTTTTTATGGCCTTCATCTTTTCACCTGACTCAACAGAGGATTTCTCAACTGCCTTCTTCATTATGTCTATCACACGGTCATAGGTCTTTGTGTCAACAGGATAGGGGGTTCCGTCTTTACCTCCAACCGTGTAACTGTAGCGGGCAGGGTCCTTATAACTCGGCCTTACTCCATAGATAAGCTCTCCAATAAGACTTAGTGCCCTTATCGTCTTTGGACCTATGCCTTTTATTCCAATAAGGTTCTCAAAATCTTTTACTTCATGGTCGTAGGTTTTAAGCAGTGTCCTGTAAAAACGTTCAGGATTTATGTCAATCGATGGTCTTATGAGGTGTCTTTTGGGCATAAAAAGGCTATCACTTTCTATCAATGACTTTAGGTCAGCAAGGTTCTTCTCAGGTGGCCTTTGAAGAAGTTCAGGTAAAAGGGCTCTGCTCTTTCTGCTTTCGCTATGAACAAGATTAAGGGTAAGCCCCTTTTTGTCTGAACATACAGCGGTGTGAGGCTCTTCAACAAAGCTGCTCAACCCCTGACTTAACCAGTGATACCGTCGCGCCATACGGTCCTCGGTATTCATACCCTGCTGAACCACAGCCCAGTTTCCCTTTCTGTCAAAGAAAATGGTATGGTGATAAAGCTGAAAGCCATCCTGTACAGCCGAATTATCCACCTTTGCCGTGATACGGCTTGCATAAATCAGGGAATCAGCCTCTATTCCCTCACGGTCACCATAAAATTTTATCTCATCCAGTGTCTTTTTAGAGGCCCGTCCCTTTCCCCCAGCCACGAAAAGTGCAAGTTCTCCCTCCATGCCCTTAAGTCCCTCTTTTATTGCGCCTGTAACGGTTGTGGTAAGCCCGCTTGAGTGCCAGTCAAAACCAAGGGTGCATCCAAAGGCCTGAAACCAGAAAGGGTCTGAAAGCCTCTTTAAGAGCTCTTCAGTCCCGAACTCTACTACAATGGCAGACACCACTGCACTGGCAAGGGCCTTCATTCTTTTAAAAAGCCATGCAGGTGCCCTGCCGTGATGAAGGGGTGCTGTGACAGTGCCTGTTTTCATGCCTGTTTAATAGGTAACTCTATGAAAAAGGTGGTGCCTTCTCCTGGTGTGCTTTCTACCCTGATTTCTCCTTCGTGCTCTTTAATTATGCCGTGTGATATTGAAAGTCCAAGCCCGGAGCCCTTGTCAACAGGCTTAGTCGTAAAGAATGGGTCAAATATTCTCTTAATGTTGTCAGGGGGGATACCTATACCGTTGTCCTGAAACTCTATGCAGAGCCTTTCATCCTTTTTAAAGGTCTTTATCCTTATCCACTTTTCCTCTTTATTCGATTCCTGCACAGCATACTCGGCATTGACAAGCAGGTTTATAAAGACCTGTTGAAGCTGTTGAGGGTCAACGAACATCGCTGGCAAGTCATCGGCATACTGTCGTATTATCTCAATATTGTTTGACCTCAACCAGTAAACCCTCAACTCCAGTGCACTTTCGATCAGGTCATTGATGTCAACAAAGGTCTTCTCTGGAGGTCTCTGGCGTGAAAAGGTAAGGAGATTCTCAACGATCCTTTTACATCTCTCAGCTGCCCTGTAAATCTTATCAAGCTCCTTAGTGACAGCCTGGTCCTTGACCTTCATCTTCAGTAGCTCTGTATAGCCAAGTATCCCTGTAAGGGGGTTATTTATCTCATGGGCAACGCCTGAGACAAGCTGACCAATGGAGGCAAGCTTGTCAGCGTGATAAAGTTGCTCCTTTAACCTCCTTAACTCGGTTATATCTTTAACAACAAATATCCTTATGTCCTCTCCTTGAGGTGAGGCGATCTTAAAGACACTGGCAAGACAGTGCACACCACCACGGGAAAGTTCTTCTGTAAGGGAACTGGTATTTTGTTTTATGTAATCTATGCAACAGCTGAAGATTGGATGCTCTATATTAAGGTCGTCAATCCTCTTTCCAATTACCTCTTTTATACTTATTCCCAGCATATCTGAGAATGCCCTATTACACTTTATTATCTCGTGCTGATCGTTAAGAACAAATATAATATCCGATATGGCATCAAAGGTTTCCTGCCAGAACTTCTGGCTCTTTGAGATTATCTGAAAAAGCAGACTGTTTCTCAAAGAGGCACAGCCTGAATCAAAAAATATATCAAGTGACCTGTAATCAGTCTCAGAAAATGTGCCTTCCACATCAGACATAAGAAGTATCATTCCTGAATGGTTCTCAAGCAGATTTAGGGGTGCTGCTAAGAGAGATTTTACATTGTATTTTTGAAGACCTGAAAATATTGAGTTATCCCTGGAAAGATCACTAATTACGGTAAGCTCTTCTGTATCAAGCAACAGGGCCCTTCGAAGTGTTTCTGGAAACTTTACTCCCTGCTCAATGGCAATCTTCTCTTTATCCCCTTCATAAATGATCAAGGCAGCATAATCTGCGTTGGTAAGTCTTTTTGCCCCATCAAGGAAGACCTTTGCAGTCTTTTTCAGATCAAGGTCTTCGTTTAAATCTTTTATGATTGAGTTTATAAGGAGGAGTTTTTCGTTAAACTCCACCATCCGCTGCTGAACCTTCTCTATCTCCCTTTCTGCAAGATACCTTTCGTAGGCCTTTTTATAAACATGGGGCAATAAGTTAAAGTAGCCTACATCCTTTATCACATAGTCATAGGCTCCTGCCTTCATCGCCTCAACAGCAGTTCGTTCATCGCCTCTTCCGGTTATCAAAACAGTGGGTATCTTCAACCCATGCATGTTTAAGTCCCTGATAAACTTTATCCCATTTGAGTCCTTAAGCACATAATCAACGAAAATGACGGCTATTTCTTCCTTTTCAAGGATTTCAAAGGCCTTATCTGCTGTTCTTGCAGTAAATACCTCAATGTCGGGATGATACCGATTAAAGGACATCTTAATAAGTTTAAGCTGGTCTTCGTTGTCATCTAATATTAGTATCTTTGACATAACCCCTCCATTTTACTGTGGTAGTTCCACATACACTATTGTTCCCTGACCTTTTATTGAATCAATCCATACCCTTCCCCCAAGCAATTCAACAGACTTCTTTACAATACTTAAACCAAGCCCTGTGCCCTCTGACACTGAGGTCGCTCTGGTAAAGGGCAGAAAGACCGTTGAAATTAACTCCCTGTCAATGCCTACACCGTTGTCTTTAACGGTAAACAAAATCCTGTCTCCCTTTTTTATCCAGTCAATTTCAATTATAGCAGATTCACCCGGTTTTGAATACTTTATGGAATTGTTTATCAGGTTCGAAAAGACCTGCCAGAGTAAAGTCCTGTCTGAGCGAATCTTAAGCTCCTGTCCAAGCACTCTTATATCAACATCACCCTGTCTGGTCACCACATCAAGGCATAATTCATCCATAAACCCTTTAATATCTATATCCTCAATTTTTGGTTCCCGTCGCTCTATCCTTGAGAGTTTCAAAAGTGCATTGGCTATTTCGGAGAGGTATTGAACATTCCTCTTAATACCAGAGATGTATTCCCGCTGGTCATCCCCAAGGGTTTCGTTCAGGTCTTCAAGGAGCATGTCTGAATACCCTTCAATAGAGACCAGTGGATTTCTCAGATCATGGGATACTGCATTAAGAAGCGCCCGCATCTCCTCGTTTAGTGAAGCAAGTTTTCTGGATGTCTCGTTAAGCTCTTCAATAAGTTTGAACCTCTCAATTGCTACCGCCGTCTCCTCTCCTATATGATTTAAGAGAATCTTAAGGTCCTCAGACGGCTCCTGGTAAATATAAAGACAAACCAGACCGTATTTTCTTCTTGCCGTCATTATAGGAAAAACGAGGTGATAATGATGCTCCGACTCCATGCAATGGAGATGTTCTTTAGATTGAGAGTCTAAAAAAACCGTCACACCTTCGTTAAAAGCCCTCGTGCAGTAACATTGAGACATCTCCTGCAGACAGTTCTCACTGATGACTTCTTTCTCAAAACCAACGGCTGCAACCGGCTCAAGTATGCCCTGTGTTTCAAGAAATATAACCCCTCTTTTTTTGATTCCTCCAAGAGCAGTCATAAGTAGCAGTATCTTTTCAAGGGCACGGTCTAAAGACTTCTCTGTAAGAAAGGTTTCGTTCACCCAGTAAAGGGTGGAAAGCTGCTCGTTTTGAACCCTTATTAGCTCCTCTCTGCTCTTAAGTGCATTAAGCATATTATTAAATGCTTCAGCCATTCCTCGGAATTCACTTATATTTTGCTCAAAATCCATCTTTTTGTAATTACCTTTAGTGACCTCATTAAAACCCTTTAAAAATGCTTCCATTGGAGTAATCACAAGTCGTCTTATGAGCAAAAGGATTGCAATCGTGCACAGAACAAAAATGGCTGAAAGTGTAAAGACCTGTTTAATCAGTGAGCTGATAAAAGAGCCCATAAGGTAATCAAAATTTATTAATGTATAAATCACTCCCCTGCCAAGCTGTTTGCTTTCAAAGGGTACTACGGTCTCAAAGTCTCCCCGTCTGAAATAGGTCTTTTTTATCTGCCTGAACTGAGTTAAGACCTGCACCACCTCATCAAGGATCTCATCCTCAATTGAGGTTTTAAGCTCCATAGCTGTCTTACCAAGGTATCCCTTATCAGTAGAAGCAATAACCTTAAGCTCAGAATTGAAGATAAGGATAGTTAAAGAAGGAGTCGTCTTACCAACATTAAGCAAGAACTCATTGAGCTCACCCTTCTTTTTAAACTTGTTTGAAGCTATAGAGTTATATATTAGCTTCGTAATGCTATCTGAGAGTTTACCGTAGGAAAGCCTTA
>WFMM01000150.1 GCA_015484595.1 Nitrospirota bacterium
CTCCTTAAAAGCCTCACCTCAGGTGCAAGGTAGCTTCCGTATGTGGCAGTTGCAATAAAGCAACCGCCTCCCCCACCATCTCCACCACTGTCATTATCAAAAGAGGCCGAGAGTTCCACTGCACTCAGGGCTGCCCGGTATGCGTTGACCCTGCCAGCAGTAAGGGTCAACCCCTGATGTGAAGGGATGACATCTACATTGTCAAGTATCAAGGACTTTATCTGGGAATAACTGAACCGTGAATCTATGCTCCATAGCAAAGCTGCAAGCCCTGTGACATGGGGAGTTGCCATGGAGGTGCCTGATAGATACTGATATCCATTACCAGGATGGAGACTTATTATGTTTACTCCAGGTGCTGAGACATCCACAGACTGCTGTCCATAGTTGGAAAACCAGGCAATACCGTCATTCATGTCTGAGGCCGAAACGGTAATTATATTGGGAAGGTCGTAAGAAGCAGGATAAACTGGATTTACATCAATGTCTACCCCTGATAGGTGATTATTTCCAGAGGCCACCACAAAGAGGATGCCCGCTTTAGAAGCCCTTTTTATTGCATCGTATTCTGCCTGCGAGAAAACATCTCCTACATAACTTGCATTGATTATCCTTGCTCCCTTATCAATGGCATAATCAATGGCAAGAAGAACATCCGAAATAAAACCACTTCCATCAGGGTCAAGCACCTTAAGGGGCATGATCTTCAGATACCAGCACACACCTGAAATGCCCAAGTGGTTATTCCCCCTTGCAGCGATTATACCTGCCACATGGCTTCCGTGACCATTGGTTGAGTCGTCATCCATTGGGTCGTTGTCGTTGTTTACGAAGTCCCAACCCTTTGTGTCATCTACATATCCGTTTCCGTCGTTATCTATGCCATCAACCACCTCTGAGGGGTTATGCCAGATGTTCTGTTTTATGTCAGGGTGGTTGTAATCAACACCTGTATCAAGCACTGCAACCACCACATCAGAGGAGCAACGGCTTATGCCCCAGGCCTCTGGCATGTCCATGTCAGCATCCTCAGTGCCCTGAAAACCATTTACGCTCTGCCCTGTGTTGTGAAGCCCCCATTGCTCAGTAAAATAGGTATCATCGGGGATTACTGATGCACTGTGTACCATGTGGTCAGGCTCAACCGATTCGACCGAAGGGTCAGCCTCAAACAGACCCCTTAGCTCATCGGTACTGAATCGGTCGGGGTCAGCCTTTACGATAAGGGCATCAAGATGTTTAAGTCTCTTAATCTGAATGCCTGAAATGGCAGAGGTTTCCTCTACCACTGATGCCCTGACTCTTTCTGTTATGTTTTTCTTAAGGGAAATTATAAGGGTTGAACCTTTCTGTAAGGCAAAGGCAGAGACTGTAAAAACAAAAGAGAAAATAAAAACTATAACGATTATTTCTGCAAGCTTTAAGGTTTTTCCCCTTTTCATTCTGTTAATTATACCAAAACACTGTTTCTTCTTTCCCTTTAAGAATTACCTGCGATATTGTTAAAATATGAAAGCCTTTCAGTTATAAATCTTAAAAACCGAATTTCAGGAGGCACAGAAAGTGGGAAAAAACATCGTCCAGAAGATATTTGAGGAGCATCTCGTAGAGGGAAGGCTTGAAAAGGGCTCTCCCATCACACTGAGGGTGGATGAGGTCTACACCCAGGATGCCACAGGCACAATGGCCTGGCTTCAGTTTGAGGCAATAGGAATAGAAAGGGTAAAGGTCCCTCTATCTGTAAGCTATGTTGACCACAACATGATACAGTCTAACTTCCGTAATCCAGACGACCATGTATTCCTGCAAACTGCTGCAAAGCGGTTTGGTGCCTACTTTTCACGGCCCGGAAACGGAATCTGCCATCAGATAAACCTTGAGCGTTTTGCCCGACCTGGCTGGATTGGCCTTGGCACTGACAGCCACACACCAACAAATGGTGGAATTGGCATGATTGCCATGGGTGTGGGTGGCTTAGATGCAGCCACAGTGATGGCAGGCATGCCCTATGAGATAAAGATGCCCGAGGTGGTGCTTGTCAGGCTTACCGGCAAACTTAATCGTCCCTACGTTACTGCCATGGATGTGATTCTTGAGCTACTGAGAAGACTTACGGTTAAAGGCGGTGTGGGAAGGATATTCGAATATGGTGGCCCTGGTGTGGAAGACCTTACAGTGACCGAAAGGGCTACCATTACAAACATGGGAGCCGAGCTTGGCGCAACCACTTCGGTCTTTCCATCAGATGAGGTAACAAGGGCATTTCTCAGGGCCCAGGGCCGTGAGGAGCACTGGCGTGAGATAAAGGCAGATGAGGATGCAGAGTATGACATGGTTGTTGACATAGACCTCTCCGGGCTTGAGCCCCTTATTGCCCAGCCTCATAGCCCCGACAATGTGGTGCCCATCCGCGAGATTGCAGGGAAACGCATCAATCAGGTCTGTATCGGAAGCTGCACAAACTCGTCCTATCCTGTAATGAAGACCGTGGCATCGGTACTCAGAGGACGGAAGGTGGCAGAGCATGTAAGTCTTCACATAAACCCTGGCTCAAAACAGGTCTATGAGATGCTTGCCCGGGATGGCTCGCTTGCTGATATGATTGGTGCAGGGGCAAGGATGCTTGAGGCTGGCTGTGGCCCATGCATCGGTATGGGTGGCTCGCCCGGCACAGGGCACATCTCCATACGCTCTTACAACCGTAACTTCCGTGGCCGTTGTGGTAACAAGGATGCCTTTGTCTATCTTGCAAGTCCTGTCTCATGTGCTGTGATGGCTGTAAAAGGTGAGATTGTGGACCCGAGGGAAGCTGGCATTGAGATAGAGATCGTGAGAGAGCCAGAGGAGTTTCTGATAAACGACAATATGATTGTCCCCCCTGGTGAGGATGGAGCCTCTGTTGAGATTGTAAAGGGCCCAAACATCAAGGAGGTGCCCCTTAAAGAGCCCCTTTCTGAAAGGCTTGAGGCAGAGGTGATTCTGAAGGTTGGTGACAACATCACAACCGACGACATCATGCCTGCAGGTGCACAGGTGCTTCCTTTGAGGTCAAACATACCAGAGATATCCAAATATGTTTACAGCCAGATAGACCCCACCTTTTCAGAAAGGGCACTAAAGGCAAAGGCATTAGGAGGTGGCATCATCGTAGGTGGTGAAAACTATGGCCAGGGCTCAAGCCGTGAGCACGCTGCCATGGCTCCAATGTATCTCGGTATAAAGGCTGTCATTGCAAAAAGCTTTGCAAGGATACACAGGGCAAATCTGATAAACTTTGGCATTCTGCCACTTCGGTTTAAGGACCCGGCTGATTATGATAATATTAAACAGGGTGACTCTGTGGTGATAGAAGGGCTTACGGAGACAGTAAGAGAGGGTGGAGAGTTTTTAGCCAGGATAAAGGAAAAGGGCATTGAGATCTGGCTTACAACAGACCTAAGCGAAAGGGAGCGTAACCTGATACTTGCAGGTGGACTGCTACCCTATGTTAAGAAGGCCATATCGGAGGCAAAGGATGCATAAGCACGAAGAGGAGCATGAAAAACTCGTTAAGACCACCGTATACCTTGAGGAAGAGGTGCTTGAGGCCCTGGATGAGTTTAAAGAGAAGTACTCAAAAGAGACAGGGCAGCGCTGGTCTCGAGGTGCAGTGGTCAGGCTTGCCCTCAGTGAGTTCTTTGCCCGACAGGGTAGGATACTCTAAATAAACAGTCTTTTTTTTCTTGATATAAAAAGGAATTTTATTTTATTGTTGACCTAAGGCACACATTGTACTAAAATCTATTATGAAATATTTTGATTGGAGCAATACAAAAAACGAAAAGCTGAAAAAGGAAAGAAACATCTCATTTGAGGAAATTGTTTTTCATATTATGCAGGGAGATCTACTCGATATTATCGAGCATCCAAATAGGTCAAAGTACCCAGATCAGAAAATCTTCATAGTAAGAGTAAATGATTATGTCTATCTTGTTCCTTATGTAGAGGATGAAGAAACGGTTTTTTTAAAAACAATAATCCCAAGCCGTAAAATGACTAAAAGATATTTAGGAGCAGACCATGAAACTGAGTAAGGAAGAAAAACAACTGCTTGAATCAGTAGAAAAGGGACAGTGGAAGAGCGTAAAAGGTGTAAAGGGGAAGATAAAAAAATATCAAGAGTATGCAAAAGCAACATTCAAAAAAGACAGACGTATTAATATCAGGATTTCAGAAAAAGACCTTATAGGGATACAGAAAAAGGCATTAGAGGAGGGTATCCCTTATCAGACTCTTATTTCAAGCATCATACACAAGTATGTATCAGGGCGACTAATAGAAAAGAAATCCTGATTAATATACTTAATGTAACAACTGGTTTATTGTCTCAACTGAAAAGGTTTCTTCCTGAAGCATACCCTTTACGAGGTTAAACACTGCCTGTCTCTGCTCTGGCCTTAGCTGTGGATAAAACACAGGGTGTGCTACCACAGCACCCCTGAAGGCATAAAACAGTGGCACCACCTTAAGAAGCTCCTCATCTCCTGTTGCCTTTATGTATTCATCGTAAAAGAGTCTCAGCGCCTCTTCATAGGCACCCTCGAGACGGTCTCTATACATGATTGAGTAAAAGATGTAGTTAATGGTCAGTGCTGTGACATCGTCAGCCGCATCGCCCCAGGGACCACGGCTACGGTCTAAAAGGACAAAATCTCCTGAGTCTTTAAACCAGATATTTCCTGGATGAAAATCACCGTGTATCTGGCAGAGACGGTGATGAAGATGCTTAAGTTTTACCCTCTGGTCAATGCAGAGTTTTTCAATCTCTGCCATCTCCTCATAGCTTAGTGTACCATCAGGGTATGAGTCGAAAACCCCCATCAGGCACTCTCCGTGTCCAATGGTGTCGCGCACCTTTCGCCAGTAGAGGTCTTTCGAGGTGTGTTTTTTTGAATGTATCTCTGCAAGGTAGCTAACCATTGCCCTGATCTTTTCCCTGTCGACCTCTGTCAGGGTATCCTTTTCCTTCATCTCCTCAAGGTCATTAAAGTAGTTCCTTCCTTCTACCTTCTCCATTATCAGGAAATACTCACGGCCTCCTGCAATTGACTTGACAGTGCCGTCAGGCAGAACCGAAATCACATCAACTGGTTTTACATGGTTTGGGAGCTTAGCGTATTCATCGTAGGCAAGAAGGAAAACCGCTGCCCGGTCTGAGGGGTAATCGTGGCCAAGCCCCTGAGGGGCAAGGTCTTTAATAACATACTCCTTTCTACCCTCAGCTGTATCAATAATAAGTGAAAAACCGGTGCCGTGCACTCCTGAGCCAAGCTCTCCAAACTCAACAAGCTCTGCATCACCAAAGCGTTTCTTCAGATATGCCTCTATCGAGCCTCTTTCAATCATACAAGCCTCCTAATTATTACTTTTACCAGAGCCTTCCATTTACAAGCCTTACCAGAGAAAACCCATCATCAAAAAACTCAAGCACATTAAGGCAGGCAAAGTCCTGCTCTATCTTGAATATATTGCTTAAGGGTATGCCCATGTAGTGACAGAGTAGCACCCGGGTTACCCCACCGTGGGAGACAACCATCACCTTCTCGCCTTTGTGTCTTTTTAGTATCTTCTGCATTGCTGGCACCACACGGTTTTTTACATCCTCGGTGCTTTCTCCCTCAGGTGGGCTGAACCTGTAGGGGTCTTCCTTCCATTTTTCAAACTCCTCTGGATAGGCCCTTGAGATCTCCTCAAAGCTCATCCCCTCCCACTTACCAAAGTTTCGCTCTCTGAAGACCTCCATCGTTATTGGTTCAAGCCCAATGGGCTCGGCTATTATCTCGGCTGTTCGTTTTGCCCTTGAAAGGTCAGAGCAATAAACCGCCCCAATCGGATTAAAATGTGCCTTTATAACCTCTGAAACCCGCTTAACCTCCTTTTCTCCCTCCTCAGAAAGGGGCACATCAATATGCCCTTTGTAACGCATCTCTTCAGAGCCTAAAGTTCTGCCATGCCTTAGAAGAATTAGGGTGGTGGATGTCATTTTTCAACCTCTTTTATAACTCTAAGAAGACTGTCCACTACGAGCTCAAAAACCCTCTGTCCTTTCTCAGGGGTTGCCTTCTTCGGGTTTCCCCACACACCACCAGGCCAGTACTTAAGTTTATCCCTGACTATAAGAGGCTTTGGAAAGTTTGGGTATTCCTCCTTTGAGCGGCCCTTTACAAGCTCAGGCCTTATGGAAAGTATAAGCGAGGTCTCTATCTCGCCAGCATGGGAGTCGTTTTCTGTCTCGGCAATCTCAGAAAGCTCATCCCAGAGGAGATTGTAGGGGCATACCACTGCAATCCTTATTCCCTTAAGCTCCTCAACCAGATCCTCTGCAACCTCCTTCATTGCATTTATGTGAAGGCCGCCGCCATGGCCTGTAACAAGCACAAAGTTTCTAAGCCCTTTCTCATAGCAGTCAACCACGATATCCCTCGTAATTGCCCTCAGTGTGGAGGGCTTTATGGTTATGGTTCCCGGATGCTTCCGTGTTGATGTGCACACACCATAGTGAATTGGTGGAGCGATAAAGACCTTCCTTTTTTCAGCCACCCTCTTAAGTGCCTCTACCGCCACCATGGTATCTGTGCTCAGGGGTAGATGTTTTCCGTGCTCCTCCACAGTGCCAAAGGGTATGAGTACGGTCTTTGTCTTCCTGAGGGCCTTCTTAAACTCCTCCATGGTCATCTCTTCAATAAACATAAAAAACCTCCCATTTTTAGGGTGTAGGGTATAGCGGGTAGGGGGTAGGGAGCAGGGGGTAGTTAATATTTTCTTCTACACACTACCAGCTACACCCTGTCTTTTATATTCCCTACACGCTACCCCCTACACCCTACTCCCTGACTTTAAGATTATATCTCATTCCTGTACCAATATCAAAGAAATGAAGGCGGTTTGGTGGGAATTTTACCCTGATCGTGTCCCCTGTGCTTAGCTCTCTTTCAGTCCGTGCCCTTAAACTAAATCCCTCTGCCTCGAGGTCAACAAGCAGGTAGGCACCTTCGTTTTCTGTAAGTTCCACCTCTGCCTCTATCATCCCCTCATCGTCAATCACCACATCCTCGGGCCTTATGCCAAGAAGCAGTTTTTCTGTCTTCTCACCAAGACTGAACGGAAGCTCAAGGACGATGCCATCAAGCTGAACTTTCAGGGGACTGTGATTTATAACCGAGGCAGTAAGTATATTCATTGGATGGGTTCCAATAAAGGTGGCAACAAAGAGGTTTGCCGGCCTCCTATAAATCTCCTCAGGTGTCCCAACCTGCTGAATCTTCCCATCCTTTATAACCGCCATACGGTCTGAAAGTGCCATTGCCTCTGCCTGGTCGTGGGTAACATAGACCACGGTGATACCAAGCTCTCTGTGGAGTTTTTTCAGCTCTGCCCTCATGTCAACCCTCAAACGGGCATCAAGGTTTGAAAGGGGTTCATCAAGCAAAAACACCACAGGTCTGCGGACTATTGCCCTTCCAAGGGCAACCCGCTGCCGCTGCCCACCTGAAAGCTCACGGGGTTTTCTGTTAAGAAGCCCGCTGAGTCCGAGCCTTCCAGCTACCTCCTCCACAGCCCTTTTGATTTCTGACTTTTTCAGCTTCTTCATCCTCAGCGGAAATGCTATGTTTTCATAGACCGTCATGTGTGGATAAAGGGCATAGCTCTGAAAGACCATCGCCACATTACGGTCACGGGGATGGACATTATTCATAAGCCTTGAGCCAAAGTACACCTCACCCTCTGATGGAGCCTCAAGCCCTGCAATTATGTTTAGAATGGTTGACTTTCCACAACCACTGGGGCCAAGAATGGTGAAAAACTCTCCTGACCTAATCTCAAGGTTGAGCCCCTCAAAGACCACCGTGTTTCCAAACCGCTTGGTTATATTCCTTAAAAGGATATCCATCTTAAAGGCCCTCTGATAGGGTTTTAATCCTGTTTCTTAACTGAAACCCCTTTAGAACCGGCAGGTCTTCTTTATTCCCCCGGTACTGAATCATAACCTTGTGGCTTTCACCCATACCCCACAAAAGCCCCTTTATCTTTGGCATCTCCTGTATAAACAGGGGGTCTGCTTTCAGTTTCTCCTCAA
>WFMM01000151.1 GCA_015484595.1 Nitrospirota bacterium
GACCTGGTTAAGACAGAGTTTATAACCCGCATATCCCATGAACTGAGGACCCCTCTTAACTCAATCAAGGGCTCTATCTACTATCTCAAAGTGACGAAAGATATTGCAGAGGCTGAAAGGAGTGAGTTTTACGAGATCATATCAAAGGAGACCGACAAACTTATTAACATCGTGGAAAACCTCCTTAACTTTCTGCGGCTTGAGGACGAACTGAAACTCATTGACAGAACCATTATAGACCTTCAGTCTGTTATTAATGAGGTAAAGGAGTCGGGGCTTATCTCAAGGAGGCTAAGAGAAAAGAACATCACCCTGAGTGTAAGGTCTTCTAACGGGATACCCACAGTGGTTGCAGACAGGGTAAGGCTTATACAGCTCTTTGTAAATCTTATTGAGTGGCTTTCAGAGCATCTCAACCCCAATGACCAGATTGAGATAGGTGTCGAGAAGAATGATTACTTGGATATAAGCCTGTCCATCCCACACCAGTTGCCTGAGGATGTTTTAGCCTTTGAAAGACAGTTAAGTTCTGTAATCCTGAGTAATCTGCCCGAGGAGCAGCTTAAGTTTTACATCGCCAGAAGGATAGCCGATGCCCACAGGTGGAGGTTTGAGATAGAAAACACCCCTGAACGGTTCAGCATAACTATAAGGATCCCTGACAGCACAAGAAACAGGGTCAATGCAATAGTTGACACCTGTCTTAACAGGTTTATAGAGCTCGTTTCAGAGGTCCTTGATGTAAATATCTGCTCTATCATGCTTAGTGATGAGCTTACAGGAGACCTGGTAATAAGAGGTGCCCTTGGCCTAAGCGAAGATATCATTAAGAGGACGAGGCTAAGACCTGGTGATAGAATCGCTGGATGGGTCGCCCTTGAGGGAAAACCCCTCCTCATAGAGGACATAGAAAGGGACCCAAGGTTTTCAAAGACCAATATACCCCAGTACACGACCAGGTCACTTCTTTCCGTGCCTGTCAAGATTGAAGACAGGGTAGTGGGTGTATTGAACCTGAACAACAAAAAGACCCAGGAGCCCTTTACAAAGATAGACCTTTACATAGCAAGGGAGCTGTCAAGGAGGATATCAAACTTTCTTAAAGGGCTTTACTCGGAAAGCTTTACCGAGGACGAGGTTCGCCACTTCATGACCACCCTTGAAAACCTGGTGTTTATCCAGAAGAGATACCATAAACGACAGCCTCTGCTTCCAGAGCTGATGATGAGGGTGCTTGAGGCACTAAGTGCCTCTGAGGAGGAAAAAAGCATCGGTGTCTATGTGTCCATGTTTTACGACCTCGGACTGATAACGGTTGACGAAAGCGTTCTTAAAAAGAAAAAGATAGAGCCCTCGGAAAGACGCTCTCTTCGTATTCATCCCTTTACAACGGTCAGCCTTCTTAACAACTTTGAGCACTCAAACGAGGTAAAGCGAGCAATACTTCACCATCACGAACATTACGACGGAACAGGTTACCCCGACGGGCTTAAAGCTGAGGAGATACCCTTTCTATCAAGGGTGCTTTCGGTGGTTGATGCCTTCTGTGCAATGATTTCTGAGAGACCTTACAGGGAGGCCCTTTCAAAGGAAGAGGCCCTTAGGGAAATTAAGTCAAAGGCTGGCACCCTTTATGACCCTCAGGTGGTAGAGGCACTTCAGAGAGTGGTTAAAGCTTGATATGATACTTCCTCATTAGCTCATATAGGGTTGGTCGGCTTATGCCAAGCTCCTGTGCAGTCTTAAGTATGTTCCACTTGTGTCTGTCAAGGGAGGCAAGTATTACATCCTTTTCTATCAGTTCTCTTATCTCTTTAAGGGTCAAGCCACTGTAGTTTTTAGAAGAGACGGTAAAAGGGCTTTCTGATTTAAGCCCCAGGTCTGAGGCCTCAAGCACGGTTTTATCGGTCAGTAGGATTGCCCGTTGTATGCGGTTTTCAAGCTCTCTGACATTGCCAGGCCATTCGTACTCCTTTATCCTGTGCTGAGCCTCAAGGCTGAAGCCCTTTACATTTTTTCCAAACTCCTTTGAAAACCTGCTAAGGAAGAGGTTTGCAAGAAGCATGATATCTTCGCCCCTTTCCCTGAGAGGAGGAAGTTTAATGGTAACCACACCAATCCTGAAAAAGAGGTCCTCTCTGAACCTGCCCTCCTTTATTGCCTGTTGGATATCCACATTGGTAGCAGTTATGATCCTGGCATCCACAGTTATATCCTCATGTCCACCAATTCGTTGAATCTTTTTATCCTGCAAAAACCTAAGCAACTTGACCTGAAGCTTAAGCGGAAGGTCCCCTATCTCATCAAGAAACAGTGTGCCTCCACTGGCGTACTCAAACTTACCTGCCGTAGAAGTGTCAGCCCCTGTGAAGGCCCCCTTTTCGTAGCCGAAGAGTTCGCTTTCAAGCAGGTTTTCAGGGATTGCACCGCAGTTTATGGGAACAAATCGCCCCTCAGATCGCATACTGAGGGAGTGTATGGCCCTTGCAGCCAGCTCCTTACCGGTTCCACTTTCACCTTGTATCAATACGGGAACATCTGAAGTGGCCACCCTCCTTATGGTGTCAAAGACTGCCCGCATCTCGTGAGACTGTCCGACCATCCCACATAGTTCTGTACTCCTTCGGTTAACCCTTTCCTTTAGATTTCTGTTTTCCCTTTCGAGATTGGCAAGATGGAAGGCCCTTTTAAGTATTATCTTCAGTTCACTTATGTTTATTGGTTTGCAGTAATAATCATAGGCACCCCTTTCAATAGCTGTAAGGGCGTGCTCTCTGTCACTGTTTCCGGTTATAATGATAACCTTTGTAAAGGGGTTGAGCTTTATTATTTCAGAGAGACACCTCAGTCCTTCCTCAGCAGTATCCTCATGGGGTGGTAATCCGAGGTCAAGGGTTACAACCTTGGGGGAGTGTTTCTTAAACTGTGCAATGCCATCCTTAACGCTGGATGCAAAGAATAGGGTGTAGTCCTTTTTAAGCCCCCACTTAAGCTGTGTCTTTATATCCTTGCTGTCTTCGATGATAAGGAGTTTTTCCATTCCCCTTTATTCAGAGTAGATTATCTCCTTTTCGAGCAAAAACTCTATAACCCTGTCAACCGCCTCATCAAGGCTCAGACGGTCTGTCTCCACTATCAGGTCAGGGCTTTCAGGCTCTTCAAAGGGTGCAGAGATACCTGTCATCCCTTCGATCTCACCCTTCAGAGCTCGCTGATAAAGCCCCTTGGGGTCCCTCTTAATGCAGGTCTGTATTGAGCATTTTACATAAATCTCAAAGTAGGGCCAGCCCTTCATGGTTTCACGAATAAACCTTCTGCTTTCCCTGTAGGGTGTTATGAATGCTGCAAATACCAGAAGCCCGGCATCAACCATCAGTTTAGCCACCTCTGCTACCCTCCGTATGTTTTCCTTTCGGTCCTCGGGACTCAGGCCAAGGTCCTTGTTAAGCCCGGTCCTTACATTGTCACCATCAAGCACATAGCTTCTTATCCCCATCTCATGAAGTCTTGCCTCAACTGAGTGAGCAAGTGTGGACTTTCCACTTCCTGACAGCCCAACGAACCAAAGAAGTGCACTTTTGTGACCGTTCAGTTTATGACGGTCCTTTTGCTTTACGATGGCCTCAAAGGGATAAATATTTTTCACCATGACTCCCTCATAAGTTTTTTTAAAATTTATGCAATTTATGTGCCAAAAAACATTTCAGTTAAGAGTTGGACAAAAAGGGTATTTACTGTTACAATTAGTTAACTGTATTTTACCACAGTGACAGAGGAAATACCATGAAAGAAATCACCCTTGAGAAGTTAAAGACAATCCAGTTGTTTTCTTCACTTGGTGCTGATGATGTGTCAGCCCTTAGGGATGTGCTGAAAATAAAGCGGTTTAAAAAGAATGAAATCATCCTGTTTGAAGAAGACACAAACGAATACATGTATGCAATTCTTACGGGTAAGGTCAAGGTTTACCGTAGCACAGAGGATGGCAAAGAGATAATACTTGCAGTGCACAAAGAGGGCGAGTTCTTCGGTGAGATGTCCCTGATTGACAGAAAGACATCACCAGCAACAGTGGTGGCACTTACTGATTCTGTAATTGCCCTGCTTTCGAGAAAGGACTTTTTCACTTTAATAAAAAGCCATCCAGGCATACTTGAGCAGCTTTTACTCATACTCTGTTCAAGACTGAGGGATTCCTGGCAGAAAATGGAGATGCTGAACTTCAAAAACGCTTCTCAGAGGGTAAAGATCCTTCTTCTCATGCTTATCAGGGACCATGGAAGAGAGGAGCCCGACGGTGATGTGCTTCTTGACATAAAGCTTACCCATCAGGACATAGCTGACATGACAGGTCTAACCCGGGAGACCGTCACCCGGGTCATTGACCGCTGGCAACGAGATGGTGAGATAGAGGTAAAAAAGGGCAAGCTCCTGCTTCTTAAGAGGGCCTTTCTACAGGAAAACCACCTTGTGTGATTTTAATCACAGCTTACCTTAAACCACTTCAATAAAATAAAAGCAGGTAAAAGGTCGTTCTTTGAAATTTACCTGCTACTTCTTATTAAGTCATTTAGTAAGAAGCAGTGTTTCCGAAAGGGTAAACTCTGGGTAACCAGGGGGCACAAAGCCACGGGTCCTGTAAAGGGTGCTTTGCAGGATAGCCGGGCTGCCGAAGAAACAGTGCTTATCCAGGGTTTACTCTTTACTCTGGATAACACTTTCCGACACCCCCCATTTAAAGCCTGTATCCCTTTTCGGGAACAGGCTTTTTTTTTGACTGGTTCAGAGGATGAAGAACTTTAACAATATAGGTCCCGAAAAAGGCAAACCATCCGAAAGGATGGGACGCAAAGCCGCTGGCCTAAGTCCTGTGGGGGCAGGATATGGTAGCAGGGCTGCCGGGTATTTGGAATGTGCTTTCCGGTGCCTTTCGGGAGGAGTTACAGGAGGTGGTTTATGAAGAGGACTATTGCACAGCTTTTGATCCTTTTGGTTTTGGTGATTTGTGCATCACAGGCGCTTGCCTATGATGTAACACTGACATGGGACCCACCCACAACGAATGCCGATGGCACCCCATTGACTGACCTTGCAGGGTATAAGGTCTACTACGGCACTTCCTCAGGTAATTACACAACCTCCATTGATGTAAACAACGTAACCACCTACACTGTTACCGGTCTTCAGCCGGGCACCTATTACTTTGCGGTTACAGCCTACGATACATCTGGAAATGAAAGCGACTACTCCGAAGAGGTAAGCACCACCATCAATGGAAATCTCTCTCCCACAGTAGTGCTTAATGCCTCAAAGACAAGTGGGTATGCCCCAATGGATGTAACCTTTACCGCTACGGCCTCAGATCCTGATGGAACCATTGTGTCCTATTCGTGGGACCTTAATGGCGACGGTCAGCCCGAGCCCTCAGCCACATCTGATACAGAGACATACACCTATGACAGCGCTGGCACCTACACTGTTACGGTTACAGTTACAGACGACCAGGGGGCAACTGCTTCAGCCTCTGTAAAGGTCACGGTTTCTACCTACACTAACAAACCACCCACGGTTACCCTTAATGCAAGCAGTTATTCAGGCAACGCACCTCTTGATGTCCAGTTTACTGCAAATGCCACTGACCAGGATGGCACTGTCACAACCTATGAGTGGGACCTTGATGGTGATGGGGTGTTTGAAAGAAACACAGGTAGCTCCAGTATCACCACATACCGTTACGACAGTGCAGGCACCTATAATGTAGCAGTAAGGGTCTCAGACGATGCAGGAGCCAAAGCCACGGATACTGTAAAGATCACGGTTACTGAAAACTCTGCTCCCACGGTTAACCTGACTGCCGACCCTCAATCTGGCACAGCACCTCTAACCGTGTATCTTGAGGCAAAGGCCACTGACAAAAATGGCAGTATTACGAAATACGCCTGGGATTTTGATGGTGATGGCCAGTTTGACAATGAAGGCACTGACAGCACAGCAAACTACACCTTCAGCTCAGAGGGCACTTACAAAGTAACAGTCAAGGTCTATGACAACGATGGACTTAGCGCAACGGATTCTGTAAGCATCAGTGTAACATCTGTCTCAAACGACACAGACCAGGACGGCATTTCAAACAGCACAGAAGGCACCGTAGACACCGACGGCGATGGCACGCCTGATTATCAGGACACCGATTCAGACAACGATGGTGTGCCAGACAGTGTTGAAGCTTTAATGGATAGAAACAACGATGGCACTCCTGACAGGTTGCAAAGCAATGTGGCTACCATGAAAGACCCTGTAAACAAAAAAGACATCACACTCTGGGTAACCAATGGAAGCCTGTCAGGCGTATCAGCCTTAAGCCCTGATGAGCTTCCACAGAGACCATCGGGTGTGCAATTCCCATATGGGCTCTTTGATTACAGGGTTACAGGCATAACACCAGGTGCTCAGGTCAAGGTTTATGTGGTGCTACCTGAAAACCTTCCACCAAATGCAACCTGGTATTTCTATAACCCTGACACTGGAGAGTGGATTGATTACTCAAGTAATGTTGAATCCCTCACCGATGGCGACAATGTGGTGCTTATAAAGATCGTTGACGGTGGCAGTGCTGACCGCACTGGAGCAGCAGACGGCATAATTAATGACCCAAGTGGTCCTGGAATTTCAGCCTCTAACAGTCCCTCTGATTCTGGTGGTGGCGCAGGAGGTGGTGGTTGCTTTATTGCAACTGCTGCATATGGTAGCTACCTTGAGCCAGAGGTTGAGGTTCTCAGGGACTTCAGAGACAGGGTCCTCCTTAAAAACCCACTCGGAAGGGCCTTCGTAAAACTCTACTACAGCACCTCCCCTCCGATTGCAAGGTTTATAGCAAAACACGACTCTCTCAGGCTATCAGTGAGGATTATGCTTACACCCCTTGTTTACGGTGTCAAGTATCCCATTGCCTCAGCAGTGACATTTATTATCATAGGCTTTGGAATTGTGCTAATTAAAATCAGGAAAGACCCCTGATACACCTCCTTACCCTCCTTATTCCCCCGCCCACCCCTTATTTAAAAGGGGTGGGATTTTTTTTCTTTACTTGTATAAGTCCTATGGTGTAAAATAGCCATCAAAATAACACAAGATATAGCCATAACCGAGGCGCTGGGGGCAAAAAAATACTATATATTGAGGAGTCTGCCATGATCAAAAGGATCCACTTTTTGTGGTGTATCTTTATCCTGTCATTGCCCCTTTTAGTCGTCGGTTGTGGTGGTGGAAGTGGTAGTAGCAGCAATCTAAGTTCTAACAACCCTGCCCAAAGCATTCCAGGTAACACGAGTATCTACACTCAGGATGTCACTCTTACTTGGGAGCCCCCAACCACAAATGCCGACGGAACACCACTTAATGACCTTGCTGGCTACAGGGTGTACTTTGGCCCTGGCTCTGGTAACTACATCTACAAAAACGATGTGGGTAATGTAACTTTATGCACCATTGGAGGGCTTACCCAGGGAACCTGGTGTTTTGCAGTTACCGCCTACGATACATCGGGTAACGAAAGCGATTACTCCAACGAGACCTGTGTGACTATTCAGTAACGGTCAAAGCAGGGCTGCTTTCAGCTGGCAGGCTGACGATAAACTCTGTCCCTCTGTTAAGGGCTGACTTTACCTTGATGGTTCCCCTGTGAGCCTCTATTATCTGTTTACACTGATATAACCCGATGCCAAGACCCTTTTTCTTCGTGGTGCTGAAGGGCTTAAAAAGATGGCCCTTTAAAAACTCCTCGCTCATCCCTTTGCCTGTGTCAGAGACCTTTAAAAATGCGGCTCCATCGCCTGTGCCTGTCTCAATGCGTATTTCACCCCCTGAGCCTTCGGTAGCCTCAAAGGCATTGAGTACCAGGTTAAGCACCACCTTTTTGAACTCCTCAGGGTCAACCGTAGCAGGGGCTGTATTGAGGGTCTTGATGATCTTTACTCCACCGTTAATATTTTTAATTCCCCTCAGGGCTTCCTCTGTCAACAGGGCAAGGTCAGCCTGCTGTGTGGACAGCCTCTGCTTCTCAGGGAAGTCCTTCAGGCGATTCATGAGGGACCTCATCTTTTCAACCGTTGACTTAAGGGTGTCAAGCATGTCTTGCTGAAACTCCGGGTCGTCAATGAATTCGGCTGCATTGTCAAGCATTAGTGAAAGGGTGGACGCCATGTTCTTCAGGTCGTGTATCACAAAGGATGAGACCTTTGCGACTGCTGCAAGCTGTCTCGTCTCTGCCACCTCCTCAGAAAGATGCTGGTTCAGCACCGCCAGAGTGGCCTGCTTGGCAAGGGTCTTCATAAGGTCGTAGTCTTCAAAGGTAAGCTCCTCTCTGATGAGCTGTTCACCACAGAGGACAAAACCAACTACATCGCCGTTTTTCTGAAGAGGGATTATCAGAAATGCTCCAGTTTTATCAATAAACTCCCTCTCAGCCTCATCAGGCTGATACTCATCGGTGTCAGCATTAAATACCCTTTTCCGCTCCTTAAAATACCTGATGAGCCCTGTGTCTTCTGGAAGTGCAGGCACTGAGGGGTTTCTTGATCTGTATAGCCCTGAGCCTCTGTCAATAGTAAAAAGCATTGCTCCCTTAAGCCCAAAGGTCTCTTTAAAGGTCTCGGTTATGGCCTGTTCAATCTCATGGGTATCTTTGCAATGAGAAAGCCTTTCGGTAAACCCAAGCCACTGGGTTCTGTAGTCGTGTTTATGAGTGTAGAAGTGCTTGTTTATAAAGACCTTTATCCTCCTTCTTACCTGTTCAGAAAAAAGAACAGCAAAAAGTGCTATACCAAATAAAAATCCAAATATCAGAAGCAGGGTTTCACTGTAGTTTATACCTGTGTACTTAAGCCCCTCTCCTGCAATGCCGAGCACCAGAAGATAAAGACCAACAGACAGAAGCCCTATTGACCTGTAAAGGACAAACCTTGAGACAGCTATAGCTACATTGTTGCCCCTGTAGAGCTTGGAATAACCTATCAAAAGGGCACCCATGATAAATACCACCGAGCGGGCTGTAAGCAGGTTCAGGTTAAGCGTCCTGTAAAGCAGTGCCTGACTTGTGTAAAATATCTCCATAGCAACTATACAAAGAAGACCCATAAAGATGTACTTTAGCCTCCATCTCTCTGAGCCCCTCGTAGATACAAAGGTTGCCTCAAGATTAATCAAAGAAAGTATGAAGTAAAGCATCACGCCGAGGTAAAAGAAGTAGCCCTCTCTGGTGAGAAAGGCAATCCTTTCTGTCTGAATATCCGGTGCATAGTAAAACCCTCCCCGGCCTATCACAAATACAGACACCGGGAAGGCAATGCTTGTTACAAGGGCAAGCTTGGTAAAAAAACCTGTATTGTAGGGGGCCTTTCTTGAAAGCATTATGCTTAAAAGCAGCACTGTGCCAGGAAGAAGGGACTCTATAAACATTGAGTAAAAACGGAGCCCAGGATTTAGTGTAAGCGTTAGCCTGTCTACTACCTCAAGCCCTGAAAGCAAGAACAGGAAGATGGAAAACACCAGATTAGCCCGCTGCTCGGTTTTCGTAATCAGCAGATACATCCCGAGTAAAACAAGAACCGCTGCTGAACCAAAGGATAACAGGGACTCAAGCATTTTCCGGCACTCCTTTCAGGGACACAAAAAGGTCATTAAACATTATACAATAACCATGCCAGAGGCAAAACAAAAAATATCCTTTATTTTTCAGTAGGTTAAGATTTAGAACCCCTTTTTTGTGTATCCATGGGATGCAATAATTTACATTTTTATATAGTTGTTTCCTTTTGATACATTAATAAATTCCTCTGGCAATAGTCCTTGCGATTTTATTTTGATAACTGGTAAATTAAGCTATGCTGAAGGTAGCTGTGGTAGATGGTCAGGGTGGTGGTATTGGGAGCCTGATAGTGAAAAGGCTGAGAGAGGCCTTTGGTGAGCAGATAGAGATTATCGCCCTTGGGACAAACAGCACGGCAACCACCTCTATGATGAAGGCCAGGGCTAACAAGGGTGCAACCGGTGAAAATGCCATAGCCTACAATGCAGACAGGGTGGATGTGATAGTTGGCCCGGTTAGTATAATCTCGGCAAACAGTATGCTTGGAGAGCTCACACCAGAGATGGCGGTAGCTATTGCATCATCGAGGGCAAAAAAGATACTGCTTCCCCTTAATCAGGAGGGTATTGAGCTTGTAGGACTTCAGTATGAACCACTACCACATCTTGTGGAAAAAGTGATAGAATGTATAAACAAAATCATCACCGAGGAGGTCTGATTCATGTGTGAGGCAAACGCTTATATATACGAGGATGGAGAGGAAAGGCTCTACCTCGAAAATGTGGATATACTGAGACCGGAGGGTGATAAGATTTTCATGCGAAATCTCTTTGGAGAGCAGAGGGAGTTTACAGGCAGGATTAAAGAGATATCGCTTATCAGCCACAAGATAGTGCTTGAAAAGAGAAAGGACTGAGAAAGGAGCTCCCATGAAAAGGTTAACACTGTTTAAGTGGTTTTTCGTGTTTGTGATACTTCTTGCTTTCACCGTGCCTTCCTATGGATTTGGGGGATGTGAGCAGGACTGCCGTAACTGCCACAGCCTTGACAAGAAGGAGGCCCAGAAACTTCTTGAGCAGTTGATACCAAACATAAAGATACTCGATGTCCGGATGGCCCCTGCCCGTGGGCTATGGGAGGTGGCCCTTGAGACAAAGGACAAAAAGAGAGGCATTGCCTATGTGGATTTTGCAAAGGAAAATGTAATCGTTGGTGAGATACTAAAGATAAAGACCAGGACCAACCTGACCAGAGAGCGCTTCATGGAGATAAACAGGATAGACTTTTCGCAGATCCCCCTTGACAATGCACTGGTCATGGGAAATCCTGATGCAAAACGAAAGATAGTGGTCTTTGACGACCCTGACTGACCATTCTGTGCAAGACTTCACCCGGAGGTGAAGAAGCTTATTGAAAAGAGGAAAGACCTGGCAGTATACATAAAGCTCTTTCCCCTTACCAAGATTCATAAGGACTCCTACAGGAAGGCAAAGGCCATTCAGTGTAAGAATTCGGTGGAGCTGCTTGAGCTTGCCTTTAAGCACAAGCCGATAGCTGACCCGACCTGTGAGACGAAGGTGATTGACGAAAACATAAAGCTTGCCCGGAAGCTTGGTTTTACCGGAACCCCAACCATTGTGCTTGACAATGGTATCGTAATAAGGGGATATGCACCTGCTAAGAGGATAGAGGAACTGCTTGATAAGAAATAGGGTATAGTTAGTGTTGAGTGTTGAGTGTTGAATTTTGAGTGCTGAGTTAGTCTCTTTACTAAACACTGAAAACTATGCACTCAAAACTAAAAATTACACCCTACACGCTACCCCCTATACCCTGTATTTGTAATTTATCAGTTTATGCTCTGGGGAGATTACTAAAGCCTCAGGAGTTCTTTCAAAGCATTGGAGTTTTTTAAGATATACAGAGATTTGATCCCCGAGTTTGATGTCTTTTTAGACAGCCTCGAAAAAGCTCATCCCTCGCATCTCCGGGTAAACACCCTTAAAGTCAGGAAGGAAGAGCTTAAAGAGAGACTGTCCCGTTATGGTTGTCAGCTTGAAGAACTACCCGTAGAGGATGCTTTTGCCTTCAGTGGGCTTGAAACCCCTGGTGCAACCCTTGAGTATTTCCTTGGATACTACCACCTTCAGGGACTAAGCTCCATGCTTCCACCCCTTGTGCTTAAACCTGAAAAGGGGCAGCTTATCCTCGATATGTGTGCCTCACCGGGTAGCAAGACATCGCAGATTGCAGCAATGACTGAAAACAGGGCCACCCTTTTTGCCAACGAGCTTAACAAGAAGCGACTTTCCATACTAAAGTTTCAGCTTGAAAGGCTTGGTGTGACATCCACGATAATCACAAATTACCAGGCCCAAAACTTTCCAACAAAGCTACCCGATGGCTCTCCTCTCAGGTTTGACAGAGTGCTTCTTGACGCACCCTGCACTGGTGAGGGCAGATACAGAAGGATAATGAGAAAGGACGAACTGGAAAAGACCTCTGAGTACAGTGAGAGGGCATCTCAGAGGATGTCGGGTTATCAGAAACAGATGATACTTAGGGCCTTTGACCTGCTCAGGGAAGGGGGCCTGCTGGTTTACTCCACATGCACCTATTCTCCTTACGAAAACGAAGAGGTGGTGGACCACCTTCTGAGGAACCGTCCTGAGGCAAAGGTGGAGGAGTTTTCCATAAATGGTATAAGACTTCAGGAGGGAACCATCTCCTGGAAGGACAGAGAGTTTCACAAAGACCTCTCAAAGACCCGAAGGGTCTATCCCCATTATGTGGACTCCTGGGGTTTTTACATTGCAAAAATAAGAAGGCTTTAGTCTTTCTGCCTTGCTTTCTTTATGTAAAATATCATCTCCCCATCAATTTCAACTGTTTTTAAAAGCTCATCTCCGAGTCTTTCAAGCAGGGCAGGAATGTCCTTTTTAACACCTGGGTCTGTTGCCATGACCTTTAGTATCTGCCCAGGTTTCAGATAATCCAGTGCCCTTTTGGTTCTTAAAACAGGCAAGGGGCAGTTAAGACCCTTTATGTCTATCTCCTGGTCAGCCTTGATCTCTGTCATAGAGCCTCCAGAAAATCCTTAAGTTCATTTTAACATTTGCTGGCCGATATTTTTTAACCTCTCCATCACATCCACGAGTGAAAGCCCCCTTTCAGAGGCTATCCTTTTACAGTCTTCAAACTCGGGGATGACCTTTGAATGCTCGTCGTAATGGGCCACCTTGAACCTTACCTCACCAAACTCTGTTTTTAGTTTGACTATCTTTCTTTCAAGGCAGCTTCTGCTTAGTTCCCTGAACCTTATACCTATCGTGGAAGACTCCCTGAACAGGATGTCTCTCATCAAGGGAAACCTTTCAACAGGTGATAAAACGGTTACCTTAAAGCCTGGCCTTGACTTTTTCATCACAATCTGTGTAAAGAAGACCTCCAGTGCCCCCTGTCCATAGAGCCTCTCCATCAGGTACTCACATATCTGGGGGTTCATGTCATCGATGTTTGTTTCAATCTCCACAACCCGCTCTCCACAGGTACTTGATAGCCTTTTACCAATCAGGAGCCTAAGCAGATTAGCCCTTCCCTTCAGCTCTTTATTGCCTGCTCCATAACCGGTTTTAAGTATGGTCATCTCTGGAATCTCTCCAAAATGGGTAGACAGGGTTTTAAGGATTGCTGCTCCGGTTGGTGTGGTAAGCTCGATGCCTGAGGAGTCTCCGTAAACAGGGATGCCCCTCAGGAGTTCTGCTGTAGCAGGTGCTGGAACGGGCAGTATTCCGTGTGCCGTCTTAACAGTGCCTGAACCAAGATTAACTGCCGAGGCCTGTACCTCCGTAACCTCAAGGTAATTAAGCCCTATAAGGGTTCCCAGGATGTCTACAATACAATCAGTGGCAGAAAGCTCATGAAGATGCACCTCCCTGAAAGGTCTTCCGTGCACCTTTGCTTCGGCCCTGAAGATATTTTCAAAGACCACAAGTGCCTTTTCTTTGATTTCTGCTTTAAGCTCAGAGGCCTGTATAAGCCCTTTAATGTCGTCGTATTTCCTTTCAGTGTCAGGCCCTGTTACCTCAACGGATACCTTTTTAGCCCTTATCCCGGAGCGGGTCACTTCTTCTGTGCTGATTCGGTAGCCCCTGAGTTCAATCTTTTTTAGTTCTTCTTCTATAAACTCAAGGGGCACACCAGCATCAACCAGTGCTCCAAGACACATATCCCCACTAATACCTGAGAAACAGTCAAGATAGGCAATAAACATCTCACAATATAATACTCCCTGAAGGTAAGAGGTTGTCAAACATGGCAATACAGGGGCACTTAGCTTGACAGCAAAGAAGGCATGAAGTTAACATAAATAGTTATTTGTTTTCGATTTTCTCTGCAGACTCTGTGTTCTCTGCGGTATAAAGAAAAAGCTATTTTTCTGGAGGAGCTGATGGCTGGGCATTCTAAATGGGCACAGATTAAACACAAAAAGGCAGTGGTTGATGCAAAAAGGGGCAAGCTCTTTTCCAAGCTTGCAAAGGAGATCTCCGTGGCTGCCCGTCTTGGCGGAGGCGACCCCTCTATGAATCCACGCCTTAGAACAGCAATAGAGAAGGCAAAAGAGGCAAACATGCCTCAGGACAATATTAAAAGGGCAATACAAAAGGGCACTGGAGAACTTCCAGGCATGGCCTACGAGGAGGCAGTTTACGAGGGATATGGCCCTGGTGGCGTGGCCATGCTCATAGAGGTGCTTACGGACAACAAGAATCGCACGGTTTCAGAGATAAGGCACCTGTTGAGCAAACACGGTGGAAGCCTTGGTGAGGCAGGCTGTGTATCCTGGATATTTGAGAAAAAGGGGCTTATACTTGTTAACAAACAGAGCATTGACGAAGACTCCCTTATGGCAGTGGCACTTGAGGCAGGAGCAGAGGATCTTAAAAACGACCCAAAGGAGGAAAACTACGAGATAATCACATCACCTGACGATTTTCAGGCTGTAAAGGATGCCCTGAGTAAAGAATGTGTCCAGATTGCCATGGCAGAGCTTACCATGCTTCCGAAGACACAGGTTTCACTTGAGGGGGACACGGCAGAAAAGATGCTTAAGCTAATGGATGTGCTCGAAGACCACGACGATGTCCAGAATGTCTATGCAAACTTTGACCTGCCCGAGGAAGTAATGGCAAAAGCAGAGTAATGAACTCCTTAACAGAAAACAGAAGCGGGGGATAAGGATAGTTGGTATCTGACCTAAAAAAGCAATCTCTTATATTCATTGTCCTTTTACTTACTGTGCTGTCTTTCGTTCACACTTCAGTAGCTCTTACCAGAGAGGAACTGATAAACATAAGGGTTTACAAAGAGGTTGCTCCCTCTGTGGTAAACATTACCACCACCACTTTGATAAGAGACTTCTTTTCTGTTTACCCATCAAAGGGAGCAGGTTCAGGCTCAATCATTGAGGAGCATGGTTACATACTGACGAACTATCATGTGGTGGAGGATGCCACAGAGATTACCGTTACCCTTTCAAACGGACACAAGTACAGTGCAAAACTCATAGGTGTTGACCCTGAAAACGACCTTGCCATCATAAAGATAAAACCAAAGGAAAGGCTCAGGGCTTTAAAGCTTGGGGATTCCTCAAAACTGCAGGTAGGACAGAAGGTCTTTGCCATCGGTAACCCCTTTGGACTTAACTCCACCCTTACCACAGGCATAATTAGTGCACTTGGAAGACCACTTACAACAGAAAGCGGAAGGGTGATTGAAAATGTAATACAGACCGATGCGCCTATAAACCCAGGAAACTCAGGGGGACCACTGATAAACACTGACGGTGAGATGATAGGTATAAACACTGCCATCTTTACCCCCTCTGGTGGAAGCGTGGGGATAGGGTTTGCAATTCCGGTTAATACTGCAAAGGAGCTTATTCCTGACCTGATAAGATACGGAAAGGTCAGAAGACCCTGGATAGGAATAGTTGGCATACCTCTGTGGGATAGCCTTTCAAAGGCCCTGAAGATTCCTGTGTCTGAGGGGATACTGGTCTCCGAGGTGGTGCCCAGAAGCCCTGCCTATTATGCAGGCATCAGAGGTGGAACCATACCTGTAGAGATAAGCGGCACTGTTTTGTATCTTGGTGGTGACATCATCCTTGAGATAAACCACAAAAAGGTGGCCTCCATGGACGACATTAAAAGGGCACTTCGTCATGTAAAGGATGGCCAGATGGTGGATGTGAAACTCCTCAGAAAGGATAAGATAATACTTACCAAAATAAAAGTGAGGCTTGTGTCATGAAAAGGTCACTTTCAGCAGTAATACTTGCAGCAGGAATGGGTACGAGGATGCGCTCCTCTGTCCCAAAGGTTCTTCACAGGGTCAACGGGATACCAATGCTCAGGTATGTGGTGCAAACCGTTCAGGAACTCTCCCCCGAAAGGGTGGTAGTGGTGGTAGGGAAAAAGACCGAGGCACAGATTAAGGATGCCCTAAAGGATGTGGATGTCAGGTTTGCCCTTCAGCAAGAGCCCCTTGGCACTGCAGATGCATTGTTGAGTGCAAAAAAGGCACTTTGGGGTTTCAGGGGAGACCTGCTCATCTTAAACGGTGACACACCGCTTATCACATCAGACACCCTGAGGGAGTTTATAAAAAGACACAGAAGGGCAAAAAACATCCTGAGCATACTTTCCTTCAGTGCTGCCAATCCCACCGGTTACGGAAGGGTGATAAGAAACTCAGGGGGGATGCCCCTCATGATAAAGGAGGAAAAAGACCTGAGCCCGGAAGAAAAAGAGATTAACGAGGTAAACAGTGGTGTTTACATGATGGACAAAGAGCTTTTAAGGCTTGTCTCTCAGATAAAGATAAACCCTGAAAAGGGTGAGTACTATCTGACGGACATTCTTGAGCTTTCGGTTAAAAGGGGCAAAAAGGCAGGTGTATTCAAGATCGGATTGGAAGAGGAGTTTCACGGAATCAACACAAAAGAGCAGCTTCGAAGGGCTGAGGAGATTTTAAGGGAGCGGATAATCAGATACTGGACAGACAGGGATGTAATGTTTATGAACCCCTCAGCCACCTACATACATCCCACGGTAAAGATTGGCCCTGACACATTTATCTATCCAAACACCTTCCTTGAAGGAAGCACTGTTATAGGCAGTCACTGCACCATATACCCTAACGTAAGGATTAAGGACTCCACCATTGGAAACAATGTGGAGATAAAGGACTCATCTGTGCTTGAGGATGTCCAGGTGGAGGACAATACGGTTGTGGGCCCCTTTGCCAGATTGAGACCAGGTGCGGTTATAAAGGAGGGTGCCAGGGTTGGAAACTTTGTAGAGGTAAAGGCCTCGGTGATTGGCAGGGGCTCAAAGGCACAGCATCTAAGTTACATAGGTGATGCAGTGGTTGGAAGTTCAGTAAACATAGGGGCTGGCACGATTACCTGTAATTACGACGGCAAAAGGAAACACAAAACCATAATAGAGGACAATGTATTCATTGGAAGCGACACCCAGCTTGTGGCACCTGTAAAGGTGCAAAGGGGTGCCTTTATTGGAGCAGGCTCAACCATCACAAAGGATGTCCCACCTGAGAGCCTTGCACTTTCAAGGGTGCAACAAACAAACATAAAGGGATGGGTTAAAAGAAAGAAGAGGGGATGATATGTGCGGTATAATCGGTTATGCAGGAAGTAAAAATGCCATAGACCTTGTTATCGACGGACTTAAACACCTTGAGTATCGTGGTTACGACTCAGCAGGCATTGCCTACCTGAATGGCGATGAAATAATGATTAAAAAATGCAGTGGAAAGATAGCTGACCTTGAGGCAATGCTTGATGAGACAGGCCTTTCTTCATCCCTTGCTATAGGGCATACCAGATGGGCCACCCATGGGCTTCCCACTGATTACAATGCCCATCCCCACAGCTCTGACTCGGTGGTGATTGTCCACAACGGGATTGTAGAAAACTACAGGGCCCTTAAGGAGATGCTTGAGGAAAGGGGATACAGGTTTTACTCCGAGACAGACACAGAGGTGCTTTCCCACCTTATCGACCTTTACCACAAAGAGGCAGACCTTGAAAACTCGGTCCTTCGTGCCCTTAAGGAGGTAAGAGGCTCCTATGCACTGCTCGTAATCTCAAGAAGGGAGCCTGGAAAGCTCATTGGTGTAAGGAAGGACAGCCCCCTGGTGTTTGGCATATCAGAGGATGGCCACTTCCTTGCCTCTGATGTTCCTGCCTTTCTTAGAAGCACCAACAGGGTGGTCTTCCTCGAAGATGGCGAGATGGTGGTGCTTAAGGGGGGAGGGTACAACTTTAAGGACCTGAAGGGAAGGCAGCTGAAAAAGGAGGTTCACACCCTTAACTGGTCTCCATCCATGGCTGAAAAGGGTGGATACAGACACTTTATGATAAAGGAGATACACGAACAGCCCCGGGCCATCTCTGATACCCTTACGGGCAGGGTCCTTCTTAAAGAGCAAAGGGTGAATGCCACAGAGTTTGGTCTTTCAGAGGATTACCTGAAGGGGCTTTCAAAGATATTCATTTCTGCCTGCGGGACATCCTGGCATGCAGGGCTTGTCGGGAAGTACCTGATAGAGTCAATAAGCGGCGTTAGTGTTGAGGTTGACCTTGCCTCAGAGTTCCGTTACAGAAACCCCCTTGTCAGGAAAGACGACCTTTTCATTGCCATAACCCAGTCAGGTGAAACCGCAGATACACTGGCTGCACAGCGTGAGGCAAAGGCAAGAGGTGCAAGGACCCTCAGCATATGCAATGTGGTTGGTGCCACATCAGCCCGTGAGGCTGACGCTGTTTTTTATACACACTCCGGGCCTGAGATTGGGGTGGCCTCCACCAAGGCATTTACCACTCAGTTAGTCTCGCTCTATCTATTTGCCCTGTTACTGGAAGAGGTGAAAAGGGAAGGCGTTGACCACTCAGGCTATATTGACGAACTACTTAAGATACCTGAAAAGATTGAGATGATACTTAAAAGAGAGGACGAGATTGAGGAGATCGCAAAGGGATACGCAAAGGCAAAGGACTTTTTGTACCTTGGAAGAGGGCTTCTTTATCCGATAGCACTTGAGGGGGCCCTGAAACTTAAAGAGATATCCTACATTCACGCAGAGGGCTATCCATCAGGAGAGATGAAACACGGCCCTATTGCACTGATTGATGAGGATATGCCTGTGGTGATCCTCGTTCAGAAGGGACCACTTAAGGAAAAGGTGTTTTCGAATATAGAAGAGGTCAAGGCAAGGGGAGGCAAAACCATTGTGTTTACATCTGTTAATGACAGTGCACTGAAGGAATCGGATGTGGTCTTTGAGATACCCCAGACCATACCAGAGCTTGAGCCAGTTCTGATGGTAGTTCCGCTTCAGTTACTTGCCTATCACATTGGTGTACTTCGTGGTTACGATGTTGACCAGCCACGAAATCTTGCAAAGAGCGTTACCGTTGAATAGCCTGCTAAAGGGGCACGAGAAAAAACAGCTTCCAGGAAGGGCTGATAGATAAGTTTTTCAAATCTCCCTATTTGTTATTTGCAAGTAAGAGGGCTAATATTTTAAAATAAAGGAGTTACGATGAATGCCAGATCCTTAATCAATCAGCTCAACCCACAACAAAAAGAGGCATTACTACACACTGATGGTCCCCTTTTAATCCTTGCTGGGGCAGGAAGCGGCAAAACAAGGGTTATTACCTACAAATATGCATATCTGCTAAAAGAGAAAAACCTTCCTTCCTCCTCTATTTTCGCCGTTACATTTACCAATAAGGCGGCAGATGAAATGAAGTCCAGGATCTGCAGTATACTTGGCTGTGAGCTTAACCACACCTGGATTGGCACCTTTCACTCCCAGTGTAACAGGATACTTCGCTCAGAGATAAAGGCGCTGGGATACAGCACTGACTTTGTGATCTACGATGAATCAGACCAGCACAGCCTTATAAGGCACATCCTCAAGGAGCTTAACATCTATGAGGCACTTTACAAGGGTGTGGCAACAAGGATAAGTAATCTCAAGGCATCACTTATAAGCCCTGAGGAGTTCATATCCTCTGGCGACAGTTACGGCTTTGATGAAAAACTTGCCAAGGTCTACATGCGTTATCAGGATGAGCTGAAAAGGTGCAATGCCCTTGATTTTGATGACCTCATCATGCTTACCGTAAGACTCTTTCAGGAAAGGGAAGACCTGCTTAAGAAGTATCAGGAAAGGTTCCAGTACATTCTGGTTGATGAGTTTCAGGATACGAACTACTCCCAGTACATGCTCGTTAAGATGCTTGCATCAGGACACAGACAGCTCTCTGTGGTAGGAGACGACGACCAGAGTATCTACAGGTTCAGAGGAGCTGAGGTCAGAAACATCACCCGACTTGAAAAGGACTTTCCTGACCTGAAGATCATAAAGCTTGAACAGAACTATCGTTGCACCCAGAACATACTTGATGTCTCTGGTGCTGTAATTGCTGAAAACAAAAGCCGGAAGCAAAAAAGGCTCTGGACCGACAGAGGCAGAGGAGACAAGGTCTGTTTTTACTGGCTTCCAAACGAGGAAGACGAGGCAAAGTACATTGCCCGCACCATTAGAGAGATTTACCTCAAAGGCAAATACACCTACAGAGACATTGCTATTCTTTACAGGATAAACATGCAGTCAAGGGCCATCGAAGAGGCACTGAGAAAGGAGCGAATACCCTACAGGGTTGTGGGTGGAATAGGGTTTTACGAGCGTGCAGAGGTCAAAGACATCCTGGCCTATTTAAGGATTATTCAGAACCCTCACGACAATGTTAGCCTTCGGAGGATAATTAACACACCACCTCGTGGCATTGGTGCTGCAACCATAAACAAGATAGAGCATGTCTCAAAGAAAGAGGGCATAAGCCTTTACGATGCAATCAGCGATATCTGCTCAAAGAAGTCTTCGTCACCCACAGTGGTTGAGAGGCTCAGGGATTTTATTGAGCTCATTGAGAGGCTATCCTCAATCCGCACGCAACCTGTTTCAGAGGTTATCAAGGAGATAGTGGAGCTTACCGGCTATGCCGAGAGCCTTTCTGAGGAAAGGATACAGAACATTGCCGAGCTGATGGCCTCTGCCGAGGGTGCAGAACTCGGTGAGTTTCTTGACAGGGTCTCCCTTATTACCAGACTTGATGATTCAGTGGAGGGAGACAGGGTCTCTCTCATGACCTTCCATACAGCCAAGGGTCTTGAGTTTTCTGTGGTCTTCATAACAGGGCTTGAAGAGGGTCTGCTTCCGTACTTTAAGGCCTTTGAAAGTGACGAGGAGCTTGAGGAGGAGCGCCGACTCTTTTATGTTGGCATGACCAGGGCAAAGGACCATTTATACCTTACAGGTGCCAAAAAGAGAAGGGTCTTTTCAAAACTGCAGGACCAGGAGCCTTCGAGGTTTCTCTTCTCCATACCCAAAAACTGCTGCCGCTGGGTGGAAAAGGCAATCTGCAAGCACTATCAGGAGGCTACGCCAAAGGAGAAGCCAAGGAAGGCTGCATCCCCTGCATTCAAGGTTCCCTATAAGACAGGCTGCAGGGTGAGGCATCCAAAATGGGGTGTCGGGGTGGTGAGAGACTGCTATGGTGAGGGCGAGGACCTTAAGGTGGCAGTGAACTTTCCAGGTGTTGGTGTAAAGAGACTGGCAGTTAAGTTTGCCCATCTTGAGAGGGTTTGAGCATGAAGATTTCAAGGGCTGATGTTGAACATATCGCCATGCTTGCCAGATTAAAACTCACAGAGGAAGAAAAAGACACCTACAGTGAGCAATTAAGCAAGATTCTCGATTACATAGATAAGCTCAATCAGTTAGACACCACCGATGTTGAGCCCACGAGTCATGTGCTTCAGATAACAAATGTCTTCCGTGATGACGAGCCTGCAAAGTCCCTTCCAACTGACAAAGCCTTAAAAAATGCACCTGACAGGAAGGACAACTTCTACAGGGTTCCAAGGATAATAGAGTAACATGCCTGAAAAGATACTGATGAAGGGCAACGAGGTCATTGCCGAGGCTGCCATACAGGCAGGATGCAGGTTTTATGCTGGTTATCCCATCACCCCTCAGAACGAGATACCCGAATACATGTCAAGGCGCATGGAAGAGGTGGGTGGGGTGTTCATTCAGGCTGAAAGTGAGCTTGCGGCTATAAACATGGTCTTTGGGGCCTCGGCAGCTGGTGCAAGGGCAATGACATCGTCCTCTTCCCCTGGGATCAGCCTCAAACAGGAGGGCATATCCTATCTTGCTGGTGCTGAGCTGCCTGCGGTGATAGTGAACATGCAGCGTGGTGGACCCGGGCTTGGAAACATATCAGGCAGCCAGCAGGATTATTTTCAGGCTGTGAAGGGTGGAGGCCATGGAGACTACCGTCTCCTTGTTTATGCACCAAATTGCCATCAGGAACTCTGGGACCTCACAATGCGTGCCTTTGATAAGGCAGACGAATACAGAAACCCTGTGATGATACTCGGTGATGGGATACTTGGCCAGATGATGGAGCCCTTCGAGCCAGTGCCCTACAGTCCACCAAACCTGCCCCCGAAGGACTGGGTGCTTGATGGATGCAGGGGAAGGGAGCCACGGGTTGTCAAATCTCTCTATCTTGGTGAGGGAGAGCTTGAGCGGCACAACCTGAAACTCTTTCAGAAATACAGCAGGATGAAAGAGCAGGAGGTGCTTTACGAGGCCATTAATGTGGAAGATGCAGAGCTTGTGATAGTGGCCTTCGGAATTGCCTCAAGGGTCTGCTACACGGCAATGGAGCTTTTAAGAGAGCATGGCATAAAGGTTGGGCTTTTCAGGCCGGTGACACTTTTTCCCTTTCCTGAAAAGGAGATAAAGGGGCTCAGTCTTCAGGGTAAGGATTTTCTGGTGGTGGAGCTTAACATGGGGCAGATGGTGGAAGATGTCCGCCTTGCAGTTGAGGGAAGAACCTCTGTTGAGTTTTACGGCCGTGCTGGTGGCTCGATGGTCACACCTGAGGAGGTTATGGAGAAGGTCCTGAGCCTTCAGAGGCCAACGAGCACAAGGTTGTCTCTGTGAATGACCTCATCTGCGTATTTATAGCCAAGCCTTTTTTCTATCTCAGATGTCCTGAGACCCTTTATTTTTTCAATCTCCTCTGATGAGTAATTGGTAAGCCCCTTGGCAATCCTCACTCCCTGTTCGTCTATGCAGTAAACCGCATCTCCTGCACTGAACTCACCCTTTACTGATTTAATTCCTGAAGGAAGAAGGCTCTTTCCCTTTTCTCTTAAAGCAAGCGTAGCTCCTTCGTCTATCACTATCTCACCCCTTGCCCTCAGGCCAAAGGCAATCCATCCCTTACGGGATGTTAGCCGTTTCCTTGCAGGTAAAAAGGTGGTGCCCACTGACTCAGACTCTATAAGGAGTTTTTTCAGAAGCCCCCTTTTTCTTCCGTTTATTATGCTTACCCTGATGCCGTAGTTCATTGCCTTTTCTGCTGCCATTAGTTTTGAGTACATCCCTCCTGTGCCAACTGTGCTTCCTGCCCCTCCTGCAAGGGACTTCAGTTCAGGGGTAATCTCTGCTACGGTCTTTATAAGCTCTGCCTTTTTGTTTCGCCTTGGGTCACGGTTGTAAAGGCCATCCACATCAGAGAGTATCACCAGATGGTCAGCTCCAAGAAGCCCTGAAACCAGGGCAGCAAGCAGGTCATTGTCACCAAACTTTATCTCTTCTATCGAGACGGTGTCGTTTTCATTTATCACAGGAATAACCCGATAATCAAGGAGGGTAAGGAGGGTGTTTTTTGCGTTTATGTATCTTAGACGGTCGTAAAAGGCATCCCTCGTAAGAAGCACCTGCGCCACTTTTATCTGGTGTCTTGAAAAGGCCTGTTCGTAGGCCCACATAAGGGCACTCTGACCAACGGCAGCTGTGGCCTGTTTGTGTCTGATGTCGGATGGTCTCTTTTTAAGCGAAAGACGCTTCATCCCTGCTGCTATTGCTCCGGATGAAACCATAACTATCTCATTGCCTGAAAAGAAGAGTTCGGCTATCTCAGTGGCAATCCTGTTTATCTGAGCCTCGTCAAGGCCAGTCTCACCAGCAACTATGTTGCTTCCAAGTTTTATAACTATTCTCATAGACCACTCTCCAGTCTCTTTGCCACTTCAAGGGTTAATTCCCTCAGTCCATCCCCTCTTACAGCAGAAATCTCAAAAAGCTCAAGTCCCTTTATTTTACAATAATTTCTTATATCATTTAATTTCTCTTTATCAGCAATGTCAATCTTTGTGGCAACCACTATCTGGGGCTTTCCTGAAAGCTCAGGTGAGTAGAGTTCAAGTTCCCGGTTAATCCTTTTTAAGTTTTCCGAGGGAAGCCCATCGGTCATTAAAGATACGTCCACCAGATGAAGAAGTAGCTTTGTGCGCTCCACATGCCTTAAAAACCGGTGACCAAGCCCTGCACCTCTGTGTGCACCTTCGATAAGACCTGGTATGTCGGCTACGACGAAGCTTCTCAGATCGTCAACCTTTACCACACCAAGATTTGGCACAAGCGTTGTAAAGGGGTAATCAGCAATCTTTGGCCTTGCACCGGAAATCCTTGATATCAGCGTTGATTTCCCTGCATTTGGAAGCCCAAGAAGGCCAACATCGGCAATGAGCTTAAGTTCGAGTATCAGGTCTCTTTCCTCACCAGGCTCCCCGGGTTGAGCATACCGTGGTGCCTGACGGGTTGGGGTTGCAAAGTGTGCATTTCCAAGGCCACCTCTTCCACCCTTTGCAACCCTGCACTGAGCACCAGGACGGTCAAGGTCTGCTATAATCTCACCTGTAAGAGCATCTTTTACAACCGTGCCAACAGGGACCTTTATTATCAGGTCTTTTCCGTTTCTTCCGTGCCGGTTTTTACCCATCCCGTGTTGACCGTTTTCTGCCCGGTAGTTCTTTTTATATCTGTGGTCAAGGAGGGTGTATAGCTGTGGGTCAGCCCTTATTATCACATCACCACCCTTACCACCATCTCCTCCGTCAGGACCACCCTTTGGGATAAACTTCTCCCTACGGAAACTCACACAACCCTTTCCGCCCTTGCCAGACTGAACATGTATCTTGACATAATCAACAAACTTCACAGCCTAATATTATAACCTAACACTACTGTAGCATAAATAACATCAACATCATCAGTCCCTGGATTTATGCTCTCTGGTTGGTGAGTTGTTGTTTGTAATATTGCAATAGAGAAACAAACATAAGAGGAAATCTTTATAAATGTTATGTGGTATAATTTTATATAATCCTCAATGGGGGTGTCAGATGAGATTTAAGGTATTAATAATGATAATCTTGAGCCTAACAGTACTTTTTCCTTCGTTAACCTATTCAAAATCAAAGGAGGTATCTAAGATGGTTGAAAACATCCACTGGCTTGGACACGACACATTCAAGGTGGTAGGGAAAAATGTCACGGTATTTACAGACCCTTTCAGGTTAAAAAAATCTGACAGGGCTGATGTCATCCTCATCACTCACGAACACTATGACCACTGCTCTCCTGAGGATGTAAAGAAGATTCAGACAGCCGATACAGTAATCGTTGCAACCCCTGATTGTGCTTCAAAGCTCTCCGGAGATGTAAGAACCGTAAAGCCTGGTGATACCCTCGAGGTAAAGGGTGTGAAGATCGAAGCAGTGCCTGCCTATAACACAAACAAGCAGTTTCATCCAAAGGCAAATGGCTGGGTGGGTTATATCTTTGAGGTGGATGGTAAGAGGATTTACATTGCCGGTGATACGGATTATATACCTGAGATGAAGGAGTTTAAAAACATAAATGTGGCATTGCTTCCAGTAAGCGGCACCTATGTTATGACAGCAGATGAGGCAGTGCAGGCTGCACTGGATATCAGACCTGATGTTGCTATACCCATGCACTATGGAAGCATAGTTGGTGACCAGTCAGATGCAGAACGGTTTGCTGAAAAGCTAAAGGGTAAGATAGAGGTGGTGATTTTGAAGGAAGAGTAGGGCGTTTATTGCGTTATTTGCGTTTATTGCGTTTATCGCGTTTATCGCGTTTATTGCGTTGATAGCGTTAATAGCGTTCATTGAGTTTATTGGGTTATTTGCGTTAGTTGCGTTGTTTTCCATAAGCTATGTGTTTCAGACAGCATTTGTATTGAAGTTTGAAAAATTGTAATTTAGGTCTAGAATTTGTTTAGGATTTAGAAATTAGGATTTAGGATTTTTAATTAAAACCATGGATGCAGGGAAGATATTGAAAAAGCTCTTCAAGGCTTATCCTGAGCCCAGGATAGAGCTTGAGCACTCCACGCCACTTGAGCTTCTGGTGGCAACCATACTTTCTGCGCAGTGTACAGACCAGAGGGTAAATGAGGTAACAAGAAAACTCTTTAAAAAGTACAAAACAGCACGGGATTACGCA